>QHVR01000097.1 GCA_003223595.1 Acidobacteriota bacterium | reverse complement strand
ATATTCCCCTTGCACGATCTCGCTGCCGGGCTGGGAAACGTCCGTCGAGAAGGAGAACAGCAGATTCTTGGTGACCCTCTGCTGAATGGCGATTCGGGCCGAGGGATTCGAGTTGTTGCCGCCGAGAGTGGGATCGATCTGGAGGCTGGAAATACCCGCCAGCTTCTGGATCCCGCTGCTCAGTTGTCCCGCGACTTGGGAAGCGATCATTGAATCCGTGCTTTGACTGCTGGCCGCCTGTTCCTGCGTGGTCTTACCCCGGGCCACCAGATTGATGACGTCCGCTGTGGCCAGTGGGGGATCGGACGTGTACTGAGTAGTGAGCTTGTCGAGCGGGCCGCGCATAGTGAGCGTCAGGTTGTATTGCTCGATGGTCGTGTTCACGGACATGTTGAGCACTGGATGGGTCTGGTTGGGGTCATCGAAGGTGATCACGCCGCGCTGCAGTTTATAACGCACATTGCGGAAAAAGAGTTCGCCCGAGGTGACGGTGGTGCGGCCGGTGATGACGGGATTGTCGGCAGTCCCGCCAACCTGAAGATTGGCCTGTCCGGCAACGCTCACTTGGGAACTTACAGCCTGGAGATTGCTTTGCGTCTGAACATTAATCGCCAGCCGCACGGTCTGGGCGAATCCGGGTTGCGAAGGCGTATTGCCGGTACTGAACTGATCGCCGAGTCTCGCCAGATCGAAATCGGGCGTGAAGGAGAGATTGTCGATCAGTACACGGCCGCTCAGGATGGAAGCCTGAGTGGTCCCGGTGAAGGCCAGATTGGTATCCAGCACCGTACGTAGGCCTTCAGGATAACGGATGCGAATCGCTTTTCCTTTGACGGCAACGTTGAACTGCACCGAAGGCTTGTAGGCGATCGCACCGCCGAGCTCTAGCTCTCCGCCTCCCACCTGGGCAGTCATATTCGCGATTTTCAACTTCTCTACTCCGAGGGGGGCATCGGCAGTGCTCAGGGCAACGTCTTTAAATCCGATTTGGCCCTGGACTGCTTTTGTTCCGGAGGCCCGCATATCGAGCGACACGACGCCGGCACTCTTAATGTTCGGAGCAAAGATCTGCAAGATTCGCACATCGATGGAGCCTTGCGCTGTTAGGCTTGGGGGCGAGTTTCCGCCGATTGGAATTCGGCCTTGGGCTTTCAGGGATGTGCCGGTTCCCCGGATCTCAGCCGGTTGCAGCGTCACCACGGAATTGGCGTAGTCCGCCCGGATGGGTTGCGGAATCCCGATCTCGACGGCTTGATATTTGGCTTGCAGAACGGGAATGGACAAACGGGCGACAAGTTTTGATTTCTCTTTCAGAGGGCCCTTCAACGTGGCATGCAACTCGGTCTGCCCCTGAAAGCCTTGCGGGACGCTGGATGCATAAGTCGCCATCAGCGGCTCGAGCGGTATGGTGTTGGTGTCAATGACCGCGTCGGCGTCGTAGTTCCCGGTGAGATTGACAGTGCCGTGCGCGCGGATGGAAGCTGCGGAGACGTTGGTTCCAACATTCAGGTCAGCTTTGTGCTGGGCAACGCGGAGGTCGGCTTTGAAGCCGGAAATGGATCCTTTCCGCATCTGCAACTCGGGTAGCTGAACGGTTGCGACCAGCTCAGGATTGTCCACCGTACCCTGTCCGTTGACGGAGGCCGAGATGGTGCCGTTGATGCCAAGGTTCTTTTCCTGGAGTCTCTGGACCTTTTGCAGGATGATAGCGGGCGCATCCAGCCGCACTTTATAAGCCTTCGTCTTTGGTGTGTAAGTGAGATCAGCATTGATGGCGCCGGCCGGAGCTGAGACATTCAGCGTCGAGAGAATCGACCCGCTCTCGGTATGGAATTTTGCGGCGAGAACTTGAATCGATTCACCATAGGCACGCGCGTTCGAAATTTGCGCCGACCCGGACCCGGCTGGCTGCAGCTGGGAGCCATCCAGGTTGATGTTGGCGGAAAGATCACCAGAAATCGGATAGTTCTTTCCCGCCAGCTTCTGAAGATCTGTGAGGCGCAACTTCTGGGCGTTCAAGCGAGCCATAATGGCGTTGGAGTTTTGATACGCCCAGTTTTTCAATGCCACTCGCGCCGTGACTGTTACTTGTCCTTGCTGCGCATTGATCAGGGATGCGTTGTCGATGGTGGCCTGCGAGGGGTCGGCATGCATGGCGACCTTTGCCGTCTTCCACTCACTGCCTTGCACCTTGAGATCTTCAGCGTTCAATTGCGCTGCTACTTGAGGTCGCTTCATGGAGCCCTGCACGGTAGCATTCAAAGTTGCGGAACCGGAAACTGCAGGTGGAGCACTCTGGTTCGAACGGAAGGAAGCCGCCAGCGATGCGAGTTGGTGCAGATCGGTGGCGACGGCCTGAATTTGCAGGTTGGAGTGATCGCTGATGACGCCTTGCGCGGTCAGAGTAGCGGAGGGCAGCTTGAAGCGCGTATCGCGCACCGAAATGCTTTGCCGGGGTCCGTCATAGGAAAAGTGCAGAGTTCCATCGACCGGGACGTCGCGCGCAGAAGGATTGGAACGGCTGCTGGCTTCGGCTCGAATCACCAGATCGGATTGGGCGCGCAGGTTACTGACATTGCCTTTCCATGCGGCATCCGCTTTGCCATTCAGCGTCCCAGATAATGCAGCCTCTTTGGTCGCCTGCTCGCCCGCCATTTGCTGAATGGCTCGGAGCGAAATGCTATTCAGCGCAGCGTGGATGGACGACTCCGGTGTGCTGTCGAGATGCCTCATCTGCGCATTGGCGGTGAGGCTACCTCCGAAGGCCTGAACACTGACATTGGGAACGACCAGATTGCCGTCCGCTAAACGGTACGAGCCTTGCAGCTTCCGCAGCTCAACCCGTTTGCCCGAAGCCACGGCGCGGAGCACTTCACTGCCGAGTTGCCCGTCAAGGGTGACGGCTCTCATGACAGGTTCGTTGGGCAGGTTCCGGTAATGAAGCTTTCCGGTAAGAGATACGTCCCCAGCCGGTGAAACGGACGGAGACATCGCCGCAAAGTCCTCGGTATGGATTCGGATCCGGTATTCACCGTCGGCGACCGGGTCGGAATAGTTCGTGAGTTGCGCCTTCAAATTGACGTCGGAGGATCCGACGCGCAAGTTGAAGGACTTCAATTGCAATTGATCTGGCATTGCGCTGAACGTCAGATCCAAATTGTGGGCGAGCGGAGCGTACTCGGCGTAGCGCAGGTGTCCGTTACGGTAAGAAAGGGTGCCATCATATCGTTTGGGCAGAGATCCATAATGAATGTCGGTGCCCAAGTCGTACAGATCGGCTGCCAGCGGCGTTTTGCGGTCGTTGTAGTCTACTTCACCGTTTGTAAGTTCGACGTGGCCGACGGCGAGATCGAAGACATTCGTGTGGCTCGAACTCTTGCTGGGCGGTGCGGCCGGCAAATTGTTCTTGCCGTCACGACCGACCTGCACGTGAACCACCGGATGGTCGATCAGTAGCTCCCGCAAAGAAATCTGATGATGAAGCACGGAAACGATTTTGGCTCGAACGGTGAGTTGGTCGGCATGCAGCAGCGGGGGCTGGCCCGGCCCCTCCGTCCCGCGGACGGTGATGTTGTAAAGGTGCGCTGTGAGCGTGGAAAGTTTGAAATCCAGGCCGCCGATTTCGGTTCTTCCGCCGCTCGCCTGGTCTGCCTGCTTCACGATTTCTCGAATGGCGAAACGCCGGAAGCTATTCGTCTGCAGATAAAAGAATGCCGCGACAATGATGACGATCAGGAGTATTCCTACTCCAGCAAATGTCCAGCCGATCGTCTTTTTAATACTCATGAGAGCACCTTAAAAAGCCTGCCCGATGGTGATGTAGTACTGCAGTGGCTTAATTCCGGGGACAGGATTCAGATTTCGTCCAATGTCAAAGCGAACGGGGCCGATGGGAGTGGCATAC
>QHVR01000096.1:4993-8965 GCA_003223595.1 Acidobacteriota bacterium | reverse complement strand
GGAAGTCGTGCAGGAGACGTTCTTTTACATCGCGCAGAATGCGCTCGCTGATCGATGGGGGAATATCCTCGATGGAGATATGGCAGGAGAGGGCGTGAGTCTCTGAGCCGAGACTCCAGACGTGCAGGTCGTGGACGTCATTCACGCCTTGCACAGAGCGAATGGCACTCTCGATCCTGTCCAACTTCATGCCGCGGGGCGTGCCCTCGAGCAGGATGTTGAGTGTCTCGCGCACGATGCCAAAGCCGGACCACAGGATCAGCACCGCGATCCCAAGGGACAGTGCGGAATCGATCCAGTAATTACCGCTGGCGAGAATGGCCCAGCCTCCGGCGATGACCGCCGCGGTGGAAAGCGTGTCCCCTACTTCATGCAACAGGGCACTGCGGATATTGACGTCGCGACCGGAACGATACAGGAGCAAGGCGATCGCCCCATTCATCGCTACCCCGGCTCCTGCGACCCACATCATCAGGCCGGCGCGTACATGCTCCGGGTGCTGCAAACGCCGAAAAGCTTCGTAGAAGATAAAAAACGAGACCACCACGAGCGAACTGGCATTCACCAGTGCGGCGAGGACTCCGGCGCGCTGATAGCCATAAGTCTTGCTGGCATTGGCCGGGCGCGACTGAAAATACACGGCAATGAGGGAGAGTAGAAGGGCAAGAAAATCCGAAAGATTGTGCCCGGCCTCGGAAAGCAGCGCCAGTGAATGAGCCTTAATCCCAGCTACGACGAGCAGCAGGATGTAGGCGAGGGTCAGGCCCAGCGAGATCTTCAGAACCCGCGTCGGGCTGCCTGCGCCATGTACATGAACGTGCATGCTTTGATAAGTGTACGGGCCGTAGGCAGGGTGTTCAACTCAGGTAATTCCCGTGGTTCAGCTCTTTGCCAGGCTGTCGAGGTAGCGTTTGTTATAGAAGCTTGTGCTCTTCTGAACGAATTCAATGATGCGGAACATGCGATCCCTGGCTTCGCGATTCAGCTCCGGGAATTGAACGGCAAGGCCCGAGCCCGGATCGAGCCGCATGACTAAACCTTCGGTGGTAAGGGTGGGATCGTCCATCGAAAAGCCGAGCTTGATTTTGCTGCCGGCGGCGACGATGGTGCTGGTTTCGATGAAGCATCCGCCAAGACTGATATCGGTGAGATTGGCGAATAGCGGGACACCGCCCGTGTCGGTGGTCAATTCGATGGTCACCCGGCACTTGAGTCGGGGATGTGCCCTGCGATCTTTATACGCGAGTTGCTTCTGCTTCTCGAGATACATGCGGCGATCGGCTTCGGCCAGAAGTTGTTCTGCGTCCTTGCCATCAGCCGGGAAAACGGCCCTGCCCACGCTGAGCGAGAGAATGTCCTCGCCACAAACTTCACTTCCGGCGTGGCGGGCTAAAGCGCGCATCTGCTCGGTCTTCTTCGCAGACCCATCGGGAGTCAGCCCGGGAGCAATGACGACGAATTCGTCGCCACCCATGCGCGCGACATAGTCATATTCGCGGCAGGTATCTTTGAGCGCCTGGGCAAACAGACGAAGCACGCGATTGCCCTCGAGATGCCCGAAACGATCATTGATCTGCTTGAAGCCGTCCATGTCAGAGACCATGACGGTGAGGCTGGTGTTATCGCGCTTGCAACGCGCCAATTCGCGGTCGAGTTGCATGAACAGAGATCGTGCGTTGGGCAGCCCCGTGAGGTAATCGGTGGTGGCGGAATTTTCGGCTTGCTGGTACTTCAGAGCATTCTCAATAGCCAGCGCCATCTTTCCGCTGACCGCCAGTAAGATGCGCAGGTGATCGGAGGTAAAGGCGTCGCGTTCGCCGCGGTATAAAGCGAGAACGCCGATAATGCCGGCGACTCCCTCGAGGGGCACGGCCAGGGCGGAACGAAGAGTGCTGAACTTTGAGGGATCGTTCAAGTATCCGGGCTCGACCGAGGGATTTCCATTGATGATGGGCTTGCGATTGTGGGCCACCCATCCCGACAAGCCTTGGCCTATTGGAATGCGCAAGGAAGAGAACAGGCGGTAGTTGTCGCCGTTGACGAACTCCGCCACGAGTTCCTCTTCGCGCTTAATGTAAATCGCGATGGCGTCGTACGGCACCATGGGCTTTAGCTTGACGGAAAAGACGGACAGGGTCTCTCCCAAGCTGAGAGAGGCACCGAGATCCTGGCTTAGCTCAAACAGCGCCTGCGCCTCTTGCCGGGCGGCAGCGATCGAGGACAAGAAGGTGGTCTCACGACCGACGTAATCTGTGGCCGTGGAATTTTCAAAGCCAGCGGCGGGTTCCAGTCCCCGATCGATTTTGATCGCGGTAGATAGCGGTGCATTCAGATCTTCCGACGCCTTACTGATTACGATTCGCTCGAGGTTTTCATAGCGCTTCAGTAGAACGTCGACCACTTTCGGATCGAAAGACTTGCCCGACTCCAGCGCCAGCTTCTGCATGACCTCGCGCATGGGCAAGGCGCGGCGATACTGCCGGTCCGAAGCCAGAGCATCAAGGTAGTCGACGGCGGAAAGGATGCGTGCCCCGAGCGGAATCTCAGCGCCCTTCAGGCCCATGGGATATCCCGAGCCGTCCCATTTCTCATGGTGCGCGCGCACGATGGGGACGACTGGATAGGGAAATCGCACTCGTTCCAGAATCTCGGCGCCCACCAAGGTGTGGATCTTCATCTTCTCGAACTCTTCCGGACTGAGGCGTCCAGGCTTGGAGATGATGTGCTCGGGCACGGCGAGTTTGCCAATGTCATGCAACAGGGACGCGGCATGCAAGGCCTCGAGTTCAGGCCCGTTGACGCCCAAATGCTTTGCAACTTCGATGGCATAGACGCGCACCCGCTGCAGATGTTCGTGGGTGGTGTGATCCTTGGCCTCGATGGCAAGGGCGAGGGCCTCGATGGTGCGCAGGTGCAGGTTTGCCATCTCCTCCACGTGCCGCTTCTCATCTTCCAGCTTGCCTAGGTACAGCCGGTAAGAGCGGTAGATCAGGTAAACGGCGGGCAGGACCAGGAGCGATGTTTCCCAATTGAAGGCGTGATTCAACCATACGATGATGGCGGCGATTCCGGCTCCGACCAGGTAATAGGGGAAAGACCAGAAGTAGCAATCGACCAAGATGCGGGTGAGTGGCCGTCGCTCGGTAAGCGAAATTACGGTCGCGATTGTGCCTGCGTTGGCGATGAAATAAATGGTCGCAGCAAGGCCTAGTAAGATCGCGCGGCTATCCACAACATGCGTGATCAGCCGCTGATGATAAGCGAGGTAGGCGAGAGCCGTGGCAATTGAGCCAGCGCAAACGTTAAATGCCAACTGCAATGCTTTCGGCCGCTCCGGGTAAAAACACTGGGCGACCATGGAGATTGCGCCCAGGATCAAGGTTTCCGAGAAACTAAGATCGAGGACGCCGATCAGAATGAAAAGGAAATTTACCGATAACGTTCCGGTGATCCCGGGCAGGTTTACTTTCAGGCGCGATGCGAGGACCGCAATACCCAGGTAGCAGATGAATTCGGCAATGTTGTTACTGGTCTGGTGAATTCCGCCGTAGACCAGCGTTGCCAGGCCGCCAAGAATGGTCAGCCCAATAAAAACTTTGGCGAGGAAAGGCAGTCCTCTCCACGAGCGGGAATGCTCGGGCAGACCGATAGCTATGCTGGTCGCACCAGTCATTGAAATAAGCCAGCCAGGGTGGGGATGCCCCGGGGACTTACCATGAATATCAGCTAACCTGCACAGAGACAACGATTTAGAGGAAATTTGGCGAAACTTCGGTAATCTGCTTGGGAACCATGGACAGTTGACAGCCGTGGCATGATTTTCTGGCTTATGCGAACGAAACGCTCCCAAATAGCGAAGCGATTGGCTGCGGTGGCATTCCTTCTAGTTATTCCTTCCGTGGCCAACTGCCAAACCCTTTCCTTGCAGTCGCTTGTCACGCCTTCAATGGTCATCCGCAAAGATGGTGTTCC
>QHVR01000096.1:0-4785 GCA_003223595.1 Acidobacteriota bacterium | reverse complement strand
GGCGGAGCTGCAACAAGCTTTGGCCGATGCGAAGGAACCGGTGCCGCCCGGTTATGCCGAGGCTTTTCTGGCCGTGCAGGAGAAGTGGAAGCATTCGCTGAACTGCTGGAGCGCATCCCCATCCATACCAGCCAGGGTTCTCTCCAATTGGTACCCAATTGAAGAGGGCATCCGCCTCTACGGCGCAACCTACGATTCGACGGAACACTTCTGGCAATCCGTGAAATACCATCCCGACATCGCGGTTGCCGACCTTACGGCGTTGCTCAACGTGATGGAGAAGATCGATTGGACTTCGTGGCTACGGCGTTTAGACGATGATCCTGCGATCTATCTGCCCAACGCGTATGCGGTGGAGTTCCTGCGGCACAATCTGGCCCGCGAGCGCCTGGAATGGTTTCGCCAGGAACTCACCCGCGCGAAGGCCAGCCCGAATGAACACCCGCGCATCATTCAGCAGCGAGGGTCTGCCGGTTTGCGATTCAACGCCTTTGAAGAGAAGGTCCTGTGGGGAGACTTGGCCGATCTGTTTCATCTGGTGTACACGTTTTCGCAGCCAGACGACCCCTTTCGGAAACAACTGGCGAGGAATCATTTCGACGGCGTCTACCTTGGGGGGCGCAGGATGGAATTTATTAGCGAAGAATTCCGGTCACTGATGCTGGAGATATGGAAGGTGAAATTTCTGGAGATGCCGCGCTTCCGGGAAGTAATCCGATCCATTCCGGTGGAGATTCGGCTGTCGCACTTTCTCAATGACGGAGATTCGCCGGACATTCCGATTCCTGTGTACGTCGGGTACTTGAATCGTATTCGCGAGATGGCACGAACGGCGTCCTCTGTGCGCTGAGATTTCCTCACCACAGAGGACACCGAGGAACAGGGGGAGCATCATCAAACCGACTGAGAGACGTCATCCTCGGCGATATCGAGTTCTCCGTGGATGGCGGTCGCAGGGGAGATAGTGTTCTTGCCACGGCGCATGGCTACGATTCCGGTGCGCACCATTTCCAGCACTCCGTAGGGACGCAGGACTTCGAGCAGGCCATCGATTTTGTCCTCAGCCCCGGTGATCTCGATGGTGAGTGAATCGGCGGCAACATCGACTACGCGTGCGCGGAACACGCTGGCCAACTCCAGCACGTGCGAGCGCGCCTCATGGGTGGCAGCCACCTTGATCATGGCCAAGTCACGCACGATGGAAGGCTCATGGGTGATGTTTTCCACCAACAGCACGTTCACCAGCTTGTACAGGTTCGCCTCGATACGGCGCGCCTGATCTTGGTCGGCTTCGGCGGTGATGGTCATGCGCGAGACTTCAGGTTTTTCGGTACGCCCGACTGTGAGCGAATCGATGTTGAAGGCGCGCCGCCGAAACAAGGATGCCACCCGCGTCAGCACGCCGGGCTTATTTTCCACGTACACCACGAATGTATTCATCATGTCTCGTCCCTACTCGTCAGCCGCGGTCTCCACGATCTTGCTAGGGCGCCGGATCATTTCATGCAGCGAAGCTCCGGCGGCGACCATGGGGTAAACCGTGTCCTCTTGCTCGACTTTGAAATTGATCAGCACTGGGCCATCGTGCTCCCTGGCCGCGCGCACGCTGGGTATTACCTGCGAGCGCTCGCTGACGGTCATGCTGCGGATTCCGTACGCCTCCCCCAGCTTGGCGAAATCGGGATTCAACAGCGGCGTGGCGGCATAGTTCCGCTCGTAGAAGAACTCCTGCCATTGCCGCACCATGCCAAGAAATCCGTTGTTGATGATCGCGATGTTCACCTTAAGTTTTTCTTGAACAATCGTGGCCAGTTCGCAAAGGGTCATCTGAAATCCGCCGTCGCCGACCACGACCCAGACTTCGGCTTCGGGACGGGCGACTTTCGCGCCAATGGCCGCGGGCAGCGCGAATCCCATGGTTCCCAGTCCACCGGAGGTGATCAGGCTGCGCGCTTTCTCGTGCTTGTAGTATTGCGCCTCCCACATCTGGTGCTGTCCGACGTCGGTGACGATGATCGTGTCGCCATCGCGGGTCTCGCGCCATAGATCGTTGATGACGTGTGCGGCATAAAGATGGCCGCTGTCGGGGAGATTCTGAATATCGCGCACTGCGGAATCGCCCTTCAATTTGTCGATGCAATCGAGCCACTCGCTGCGATCGATCGACTCCACATGCGGTAGCAATTGGTGCAGGACTTCACGCAGATCACCGACCAGCGGAACATCCACTTTGACGTTCTTGTTGATTTCCGCCGGATCGATCTCAATGTGGATCTTCTTGGCATTGGGAGCATAGGTCTTCAGATTTCCCGTGACCCGATCATCAAATCGCATGCCGAAGGCGAGCAGCAGATCAGCTTCCTGGATGGTGTGATTCACCCAGGCTTCGCCGTGCATGCCCATCATGCCTAGGTTCAGAGGATGCGCTGCGGGGAAGGCGCCGATCCCAAGCAAGGTCAGGGCCACGGGAATTCCTGCGCGCTCGGCAAAGTCGCGGACCTCCTGCATCGCTCCCGAAATGATGATGCCGTGGCCGGCCAGGATGACCGGGCGCTTGCTGTTGTGGATCAAATCCAGCGCCTGCTCGTATTCCTTCTGCTCGGGCGACAAATCCGGACGGTAGCCGGGCAGCTGAGGCTTGGCCGCATCCCAATCAAATTCCGCGGAAGTCTGCTGTGCGTCTTTGGTGATATCGACCAGCACCGGGCCAGGCCTGCCGGACTTCGCGACGTAGAATGCCTCGCGAATGGTGCGCGCGACTTCGTTGGCATGCGTGACCAAATAATTGTGCTTCGTGATGGGAAGCGTCACGCCGGTGATGTCGGTTTCCTGAAAGGCATCGGAGCCGATGAGCTTGCTTCCGACCTGGCCCGTAATGCAAACGATCGGAGAAGAATCGAGCATGGCCGTGGCAATGCCCGTGACCATATTGGTAGCACCAGGTCCGGAGGTAGCAACGGCGACGCCAACCTTACCGCTGGCTCGCGCGTAGCCGTCCGCCATGTGCGTTGCGCCTTGCTCATGCCGCACGAGTATGTGATGAATTTTGCTGTGCTTGAGCGCGTCATAAGCGGGCAGAATCGCGCCGCCTGGATATCCGAAGACGTCTTTCACGCCTTCGCGCTCAATGCATTCCCAAAGAATGCCGGCGCCGGTCATGGTCTTGCCCGCCGTTTTCGGTTTCATACGCTTTCCTGTTCCCCTAAAATGCAAAACCCACCTGGCCGGTTTTTTCTGGCGGGGCGGGATTCGGGAGCTTCTAGGATTTTCTATTTATCAGCTCGCTGCTTCCCTCCACACCGCCGCTGGCCGGCGCAGTCGCACGCGGCCGACAATAATGCTAACTCGGTGCAGGTAGCTGTTCATAAGCTGTTTCAAGCTGTGCAGAGATAGTACCGAAGGTGTAGCGGCATCGCAAGGGGAAAGTCCCGCAAGTGCCCAGCGTACATTCCATGGGCAGGAATGGGTGTGAGCGCGCGCAACTACAACTGCACTTTTCCGCCCTGAATATCTTTTTCGGCCTGCAGCAGATTCTCCGGCTTACCCAGATCCTGCCAGTAATAATCATCGGCACGAAATGCCAAAAGCCGTTCTCCTTGCGCGGCCAGTCGACAATAGGAATCGATGATGGAAAAAGCGCCTTCCTCGCTGATCATTGGCAACATGCTCGGCGAGATCACATGGATACCGGAAAAGGCTAACGCGAGCATTCCCGGAGGGACTTCTCCTTGCTGCCGCGCGCGGAGTTGCCCTTGTTGATCAAACAGAAGAGATCGAGAAGTGTTTCTGGCCTGCACCGCGAGCGTGGCCAGCGGCTGATGTTCCTGATGAAACTGAACCATGAGCCTGAGATCAATGTTGCTGATTACATCGACGTTATGTAGGAGAAATGGCTCGGAATCGCCCGCAAAGAACCATGATGCCTTCTTCAGTCCGCCGCCAGTGTCGAGCAATTCCTCTTCGCGAGAAATCTCGATGCGCAATCCGAAGTTGTGATTCTCTTGCAGGTACTCGACGATTGCGTCGGCGAAATGATGGGCGTTGACGATGAAATCGCGAATGCCAAAGGACGCTAGCCGCTGCAACGCGATCTGGAGCAGGGTCCGGCCGGCGATCTCAACCAATGCTTTTGGACAATGATTAGTGAGCGGCCGCAACCGGGTTCCGCGCCCGGCCGCCAGGATCATGGCCTTCACCGAGCGGCCTTCTGTACCTGCATCGATTCGGCCGCCATTCTCTCCAATTCGCGATGCGTGACAACGACCTCGACGCCAGGCCGCCCGCGCAGCCGTTTCGCGACCTGCTCCGCGAGATATACGGAACGATGCTGTCCGCCCGTGCAGCCGAACGACAACATCAGGTTCTTAAAACCGCGCTGCTGATAGTTGCTCACGCTCGCGTCCACCAGCGACATAACGCTAGCCAGAAACTGGTGGACGCTCTCCTGCTGACTCAGATACAACCGCTCTTCCCGGCCAGGATTGGGCAGACTGCGTCCATCGAAGACGAATCCTCCTCCATTTCCGGTCTCATCCCTGGGCAAGCCGCGATGAAAAGAGAAGCTGAAGATTCTCACCACAAGATTGTCGGCGTCGGAAGCCAGGCTCAGCAGTTTCTCGGAGCGGAGCATGTTGTGAAAAGCGTCCAGCAATGTAGGCACGGCGACCGGCAGGGTCACGTTGTGCAGCAGCCAGCGGATGTTCTTCAGCGCGAAAGGAACGCTTTGGAGGAAGTGCACTTTGCGCTCATAGAACCCGCGAAATCCATAAGCGCCCAGCGCCTGCA
>QHVR01000095.1 GCA_003223595.1 Acidobacteriota bacterium | reverse complement strand
CGTGTAGGCATAGGGGGAGGGGCGCGATTTAAATGATGCTGGATTATCCTTAATTGTTGGATACCCTGCAGACTGTAGGGGAGGAACTTTATTCCGGCTCAGATGGTGATCGCTCTGCACGGATCACGTGGCCGGCGTTTATTAGGCTCCAAAGCGCTGGGCGGCCCGAGCTTTGGCTTTTGCGGCCTCTTCTTCCCGGCTTTTCGGCGGCGCGTTGGTTTCCAAAGAACGGAGCAGACGTTTGGAAATGGCGGCGACCTCATCCACCGCCGCCAGGAACGCAGCCTCGTTCGACTTCGAGGGCTTGTTAAATCCGGTGATCTTCCGAACGAACTGCAGGGACGCGGCTTGCACCTCGTCATCCGTCACCGGCGGATCGAAGTTGAAGAGGGTTTTGATGTTTCTGCACATTTCAGGGAGCCTCTGAATCAGTATTTTTCATCTGGCGTCCAACAATCTCAAAATTGCCATCCAGCACGATATTGATGGCTTCGGAATAGGCGATGTGTTCCTGCTCCAAAATGCGCGCTGCAAGCGTGCGCTCGTTGTCATTGTCGCGCACCTGCACCGCTTTCTGCACGATGATAGCGCCGTGGTCCAGTTCCTCGTCGACGAAGTGCACCGTGCATCCGGAAATCTTAACCCCGTAAGCGAACGCTTGCTCCTGCGCCTCGAGGCCCGGAAAAGCCGGCAGCAGGGAAGGATGGATGTTCAGAATGCGCCGGGGAAATTGCTGCACGAACCACGGCGACAGCAGACGCATGTATCCCGCAAGGCAGACCAGTTCCACCCCGTATTGTTTCAAGCTCGCGGCCACTTCGCGGTCGTGATCTTCCCGTGCTTTTCCTTTGGAAACAATTACTTGAGCCTCGAGCCCTCTCTGTCGCGCGATCGCAATCCCCGGCGCATCCGCCTTATTTGAGATCACGACTGCCACGCGTGCATCAGGGATGCGCCCTGTAGCGATACTGTCCGCGATAGCAACAAAGTTTGATCCGCGCCCGGAAAGAAGAATCCCGATGTTTCTCATCTGATGCCCGCCACAATCTTAATTGATTCGGCCCGTCATAGTGGCAGCCCACCCGCACCGCGTTTGGGCTATGCGATCTCTTTGCTTGTTAGTTTTTCTAGAAGGGATATAGAGGTCAGCTGTAGGTAACTTTGCGCTCGCCCTTCACCACGCGTCCCACGGTGTAGTACTTCTCGCCCACGCGCTCCAGAACGGATTGCGCCTTCTTGAACTTCGCGGAAGGAACGACGAGCAGCATGCCTAATCCCATGTTGAAGGTGCGCAGCATTTCTTCCTGAGGCACGTTTCCAAGTTGCTGCAGATGCTCAAAGATTGGGAGCACGGGCCACGATCCCAATTCGATCACCGCGGCCATTCCCTTGGGAAGCACGCGCGGTAAGTTCTCCGTAATTCCGCCCCCGGTGATGTGCGCCATCGCCGCCACGCACTGGCCGTCCACTAATTTGCGAAGGACAGGCCAATAACTTCTGTGGGTGCGCATTAACTCGTTACCGACTTTGTTCTTGATCTCGTTCACGTACGTTTCCGGCGAATAATGTCCCACTTCGAACAGCAGCTTGCGAGCCAGCGAGTATCCATTCGTATGCAGCCCGTTGGACGGCAGGCCCAGGATGATGTCGCCGATCTGAACGTCTTTGCCGGTGACGATCTTCTCGCGATCGACCACCCCCACGATGAAGCCTGCGAGATCGTATTCGCCATCGGGGTAAAATCCAGGCATCTCGGCCGTCTCGCCGCCAATCAACGCGCAGCCGTTGTGCTTGCAGGCGTCAGCAATCCCTTCCACCACCTGCTCTGCAATGGCCGGATCCAGCTTCCCCGTAGCCAGATAATCCATGAAGAACATGGGAGCCGCGCCTTGCACGGCGATGTCGTTCACGCAATGGTTGACCAGGTCCGCGCCTACGGTCGAGTGCAGCTCCATCTCAAACGCAACCTTCAGCTTGGTGCCGACGCCGTCCACACTGGAGACCAATATAGGATCGGCGTACTTGGTCTTGTCGACTGAGAACAGACCGCCAAAGCCGCCAATCTCGCTTAACACACCCTTGGTGAAAGTCTTGTGCGCCAGATACTTGATCCGCTGCTTGGTGCGGTTGGCACGGTTGATGTCCACGCCGGCATCGGCGTAGGTGACCGCCGTCGGACTGGATGTGGGAGTCTTGGGCACAGATTCCTTCTGTGTTTTTTATTTCCTTGCGTGGGGTTCAGTGCTGAGCGCTGCTGCTGCGAGAACCTAAGGCCGCCAATTGTAGCACGTTCTCACTGCCGGGCCTTGGAGCCCGGGAATGGAGGAAGCATATCTGGGACAACACTTCTCACGCATCCGCGGGCGCGCACGCCCGTTCGCCACTACAGCCCGGGGGGCTAGTGAGCGATGAAGTCCGAGAAGAAGTAGGCTAACACTCCAAACAGGGCTAGGCCGGAAATGCCATAGGCGGTCAACACCCAGGCGCCGCGGCCTTCGTGCGGGTGCTTCACATTCGCGGTAGAGGACTGCTCGGTAAGGGAAACGACAGGGGCCCGATCTTCCATGAAAACCTCCGTACGGAAAGATCGTGGCGCAAAGGTACGAGTATGCGTCACGCCTGCCCGGCAACATGGCCGGGACAGGACCATTTGCGGATTGTAGCCCGGGTATTCAGGCCTTCCAACAGAAAAATGTGATTCAAATCACAGTATTATAATGAAAATTAATTATCTTGATATGAAATATCGGGACCGCTCTCGCTTCCGATTGCTGTTCAACGCGCCCGTCCCCGAGCATGGGATAATACGAAGAAGTTCCCCCGTCTAAAATATGCGTCATTTCCTGGTCACCCTTATCGTCGTTTCTGGGCTGGTTATTGCCACGACCGCCCAGCAGTCCACGCCTAGCACCCCTGGGCAGAGCCAATCGCAGACTCCCAACGCGGAAAAACACGCGGCTGGCCCCGAAGCACCCAAGCCCGAAAGCAACGGGCACGATTACTCCCGCGAATCATTTGTCATCGAGAAGATGCATTCGACCTATCGCTTTGAAGCGGACGGCACCGGGCGAAAAGAAACGATCGCCCGCATCCGGGTGCAGAGCGAAGCCGGCGTGCAGCAGTGGGGACAGCTGCAGGAGGGTTACAACTCCGCCAGCGAACGCGTCGAGATTCCTTACGTGCGCGTGCTGAAGCAGGACGGCTCGGTGATGAAGGCAGGAGAGGACTCCGTGCAGGATCTGAGCGCGCCTATTGAGCGCGAAGCTCCGGTCTACACCGATTATCGTCAGAAACACATCACGGTGCCGGGGCTGCGTCCCGGGGAAGTTCTCGAATATGACATGGTCACCGTGATTCACACGCCGCTCGCCGCCGGGCAATTCTGGGTGGATTACGAGTTCGACAAGGCCAACATTGAGCAGGACGAAACGCTCGATGTCGACGTTCCCTCCGGGCGCACGCTGAAGCTGAAGTGCAAGCCCGGCATGGATCCCAAGATCACCGAAGCGAACGGGCGACGCGTGTATCACTGGGAGAGCAAGCACCTGGAACGCGACGATGAGCAGCAAGCGAAAGACAAGAAGAAGAAAAAGAAGCGCCCGGAAGACGAGCGTCCTGACATCCAGCTAACCACGTTTGAAAGCTGGGAACAATTGGGCCGCTGGTACGCGAATCTGGAAAAAGATCGCCGTATGCCGACGCCCGAGGTGCGCACCAAGGCCGAGGAACTGACCAAGGGGCTCAACGGGGATCTGGAAAAAACGGAAGCCTTGTACGACTACGTCGCCAAGAATTTCCGCTACGTGAGTCTCTCTCTGGGATTGGGGCGCTACCAGCCGCACTCAGCGGCAGACGTTCTGAAAGATCAGTACGGCGATTGCAAAGACAAGCACACCCTGCTGGCATCGCTGTTACAGGCCGAAGGACTGCACGCCAGTTCGGTCCTGATCAATTCCACGCGCAAGCTGGATCCCGATGTCCCTTCGCCCTCGCAGTTCGATCATGTGATCACGATGCTGCCGCTCGCAGGGCAGGAAGTCTGGATGGACACGACCGCCGAGGTCGCTCCCTTTCGCTTGCTTGCATATACCTTGCGCAAGAAGCAGGCGCTGGTGATTCCTCCCGCGAGTTCTGGCTCTGCTCCGCATCTGGAAGATACTCCCGCGGACACTCCCATGCCCGACAGCGAGCATTCCGAAGTTACCGGCAAAATTAACGATATCGGGAAGCTTGAGGCGCACGTGCAATATGAGTTCCGCGGCGATGAAGAATTGATGCTGCGTTCGATCTTCCGGCGCGTGCCCCAGTCGAACTGGCAGCGCGTCGCGGAAAACATCAACGTCGGATTGGGCGGCGACGTTACGCATTTACGCCGCTACAAAAGAGCCGTTCACGCTCTCTTACGATGTTTCCAAGCCCAATTTTTTAGACTGGTCCAAGAAGAAGACGCAGATCGTTTTGCCGCTGGTACAGTTCAGCCTGCCTGACGCCACTGACGACGATAGCGATGCCGACCCTGAGCCTCTAAAGCTGGGACCCAAGGGAGAGTACTCGTACCACGTCAAACTGGAACTCCCCGCGAAATACAGCGCTCGGGCGCCGCTCGCCTTTTCGCTGAAGCGGGATTACGCCGAGTACCAGGCTACCTATCAGGTGCAGAACGGGCTTTTCACTGCCGGGCGCACGCTTACCTTGCGCCAGGATGAGCTTCCCATAGCACGCGTCGCGGATTATCAATCTTTCCGTCGTGCCGTTGCCTCCGATCTCGCGCAGCAGCTTGCCGTCGAGAATGCCAGTGCCGGTGGAATGGTTCCCCCGGCAGATATGAAAGCTGACGATCTGATTGAGAGTGCGCGTGCCGCGGCTGACGGCGGAAATGTCGCTCTCGCCGAGGTCCTGCTCAAACGCGCCACCGAAGTGGATTCCAAGAACAAGTATGCCTGGAACAATCTCGGGCTCATCTATCTTTCGACGCGCCAAAATGACCAGGCTATCGCGGCCTTTCAAAAGCAAATCGAGGTCAATCCCTACGACGAGTATGCCTACAACAATCTCGGACGGGTGTATTGGCAGGAACGTAAGTACGATGATGCGGCGAAGGCCTTCAACAAGCAGCTGGAAAATAACCCGCTAGATAAGTTCGCGCACGGCAATCTGGGCGCCATGTATGCCGAGTGGCACAAGTACGATTTAGCTGCACCGGAATTGGAGAAAGCCGCCTCGTTAACTCCGGACAGTCCGGAGCTCCAGGTCAGCCTTGGGGATGCATATCTGAATTTGGGACAGGATGACAAAGCTCTGGCGGCTTTTGACCACGCGGTGGAAATGAGCGCGACTCCGCTGGTCTGGAACAATATCGCGTACCAGCTATCGCTGAAGAAGACGCATTTGGATCGCGCGCAGCAGTACGCCGAATCTGCCGTGTCGGCGACCGCTGCCGCGCTGCGCAACGTGTCGCTCGATCGCCTGACGAAGAATGATCTGCCACTGGTTTCCTCGTTGGTCGCCTACTGGGACACGCTGGGCT
>QHVR01000094.1 GCA_003223595.1 Acidobacteriota bacterium | reverse complement strand
CTGATACGGCGCTCATCTGAACCACGTCGCCGCTACGCTCAAAAACATTCATTAACCGTGCTGCATAGATGGCAGACTGCATGGAGTGCTGAGCGGGAAGCGGCAACGTTGTGTTCCACTCGTTGACCGCCAACTTGATATTGTGGCCGGGTACGAGCTCCTGAAACATCTGCTTCATCCGAAGATAAAACTGCTCGTAGTGCAGTGGACGCGCCCGCAAATTATTTGCGTCACCTTTCATCTCTGCTGGACCGTAGTAGTGATGAACGGACAAGTAGTCGATGTTGTTGCCGGCAATTCTCAGGACGGTTTCGTTCCATTTCAGGTCGTTATCGCCAGTTGCGATGATCGTGATAGAAGGATCCACAGCCCTCATCTTCTCCACGTAGCGATTTAGATTCTTGGCGTATGTTTCCGCATCGCTGTGGCCG
This sequence comes from Acidobacteriota bacterium, assembly GCA_003223595.1. Taxonomy (GTDB): domain Bacteria; phylum Acidobacteriota; class Terriglobia; order Terriglobales; family Acidobacteriaceae; genus Sulfotelmatobacter. The sequence continues at coordinate 4,052 of QHVR01000094.1, read as the reverse complement.
CGCACCCAATCGCCCCATATCTCGTTGCCGATCTCCCAATAGCGTACGTGGAACGGTTCCGGACTGCCGTTGGCGGAGCGCATGGAACCATATTTGGAATGGGCGTCGCCATTGCAATATTCGACCCAAGCTGCCGCTTCCTCTGCGGTCGCCCCGTGTCCTTCCACGTTGACCGTGATTGAAGGTTCTGCTCCGACCCGCCTGGCGAACTGAATGAACTCGTCGGTTCCGAAATTGCTGGGTTCCAGTTCTTTTCGCCAAGATTCGTTTACCCAGACAGGCCTGTTATCACGCGGACCAACACCCCATCTCCAGTGATAGTCCTGCGCAACGTTTCCCCCAGGCCATCGAATAAAGGCGGGGTGTAAAGCCGCCACTCGTTGCTCGACGTCGTGGCGAACGCCGCCTTGTGCGTCGCGCGGCAGCAAAGAAACCTGGTCGAGCCACAGCTTCCCTTTGCCTGGAAACAGAATGGCAAGTTTTGCGAGCGGGTCGGATTTGGTGGGCCTGAGCGTGAAGGAATACTTCTTCCAATCCCCAGCAATCTCTGGGAGCACCGCGCTCGCGTATTCTTCCCCGTCTGTTTGATCCGCCTCCAGCGCGATGACAACCTTTCCTACATAGTCTGCACTCTTCAGCCAAATATATCCTTCATAGTCGATTCCTGCCCGAACCGGAATCCAACCTTGATGAACGCCTCGCCGCTGTTCGAATTCGCTCTGCACATCCACACGAAGAGAGTGCTGGCTGGCCAGCGTATTCTTATCCCCATTGACCGCAAGATAAACGTCAGCATCCCAAGCCAAGCGCAAAGCGGCATCATCGTTTCTGTCATCCGGATCACGCTCCCAGTATCGCGGCAGTCCGAGGGCATTCGATTGCTCGTCGAAGCCGCGATCGCGCACCAATTCCGCATCGAGCCCGCCTTTAATATCCTGGAACATGAACTCGGCGAATTGCCCATATAAACTCGGGCTGATAACGTTCTCGACTGTGTTGGTGTCGATCGTGAGCGTCGCCGTTGTCGCGTTCGGGCCATTCCCGGGAGCGAAGAAAGGGCTCAGCAGCAAGGATGCCAGCCAGACCGCGCGCACTACGCCGCGACACTTGCTTGTCAAAGTCCCCTCCATCCCCGCTGGAATTCGAAAAGTAGTATGCCTCAAATTGTCATTAAGAGTTGGGCGACTCGCCTGGAACGCGGGCCTGGTGGCGCTCCGCGGAGAATTGAACGTTGTGAATGAGGTGCGTCCTGAGTTCCTCAGGTCTTTGCTACTGGCTTGCTGCGGAAAAGTGAAACCGTTTCGGGTTGAGCGGATTTACAGAGAACTGGAGGCAGGCCTCTCAAGATCAGCTTGACATCTGCGACGACCATTTTTCCAATTTGCCTGATGGCGGCGTCCAGGGCGCCAGCTTGATGTGCGCAGAGCAATATGTTGCCGGACTGTCGGGCTGGGTGGGCTGCCAGCAGTGGCTCCTGCGGGAACACATCGGTGGCGACTCGGATTCGACCACGCCGGGCAAAGTCGACCAAGGAATCGAAGTCGACTACCGCGGCGCGGCTGACCAGCACCAGCGCGGCGCCCGATGGCATCTGGGAAAAGTGTTGAGATCCAAGAAATTCCTGGTTGTCCGAGGTCACTCCAGCGACGACAAAAACCACTTGAGAGAGCCGGAATACTTCGTCCAGGGAAGCAGCATCGCACCCGAGCGTCCGAAGATATTCCTCCGGCAGCCACGGATCGTACGCCCGAATGTGACAATGGAAGGGCTGAAGCAGCGGGAGAATCGCCCGGCCTAAATCTCCCAGGCCGACGAAGCCTACATTCTGACGAAAGAGGGAAAACGCCTCGCGATTTGCCGCGAGCCCGTACTCCTCAATGCCTTCACGAAAGTTGCGATCAGAGCGCGTGATGCCACGGGCCAAATCAATGGCCATGCCCAGCGCGGCCTCTGCGACCGGTTCAGCGAATACGGGACCAATGCCAAGAACGCGAATGCCATTGCGAAAGCAATATACGTAGTCGACATTGGGCAAAAAATTTCCTTCGACATTAAAGACTGCTCTCAAGCAGGGCGCCTTCTTAAGCCGTGATTCCGGCAGATCAATCTGACCAATGATGATGGCGGTATCGCCAGAAATGGAGTTGAACTGCTCGTCGGTAACCGGACCCGCCTCGTGCACGATCAGGTCGCCAAGAGCTCGCAATTGCGCGAGATCATCGGAGTCGAAAATGTCGCCTACCGCGCGCGGCGCCGGGGCGAGAAAGATGCGTTGACGTGTAGCGCTTTGAGGCATGGTCTCCCTCCTGCTGGAGAATTTCGCGGTGATCAAGGCCGGGGTACGATGGGCAAGATGAGAGCTGAGGGATGCTCCGCGTCGTGAACGATTGTGTTTTGGGCCACTACGAATTTCCGCGAGTGCGCCGAGTCGTCCCCGGTATTAGTATTTCTGTCGAAGCGCGGAAAATTGCTGCTGCTGATTTCAAGGCGCAGGCGGTGTCCTCTCCGAAATACATTCGACGTCGCCCACACATCGATATTGAATTTGTAAATCTCGCCTGGCTTCAGAAGTTCGGGCGTTTGCTGCGAATTGCGATAACGGGCGCGAACGATGCCCTCGGTCAAATTCCGCGCAAAGCCGTCAGGGCCCACGTCCACCAGTTTGGCAAGGAAATCAGTGTCGACTGCGGAAGACTTGGCAAATAGCTCGAGGCGAACCGGTCCGGTGACCTCAAGATCTTCTTGCAGGGCCGGAGTCGAATAGACTAGGACATCCGGTCTGGCCTCGACAGAGCTCTGATCGCGTGGACCAGGCCGCAGATGATCGGAATCGCAACACAGCGGCCCGCCGATCGTCGGCGCCGGATTGGCTGGATCGTAGGTGTACTGATCGTTTGTTTCAGCGGCCGGAGCCACAGTCGAGAGAACGCCATCGCCGTTTGCCGCGTTCGCCTTTCCGGCGGAGTGCAGATAGTACTTTGTTTCCCTTGCCCGGGCGAGCGGCCATTCGTCTTCGTCGCGCCATTGATTGGCGCCCATGACGAAAATCCGTACGCGCTTGGGGCCAGCAAACTCATTGGACGCATTCTTGAACAGATGGTCGTACCAGCTTAGAGTCACCGTGTCTTCGTCGAAGGGAGCGTCGGGACCGAAGTCCACGTCTCCGACCCTTTGCGACGAACCCGCGTGGCCACCGATCGTGACCAACAGATGCTGGCCCTGGCGAGCGGAGTCATCGCCGGCTCTGTGTCTTAAGCCGATATAGTTGCGCAGCGATCCGCCCAGAAAGATGTCGTACCAAGCCGCGACGGTGAGCGAAGGCACCCGAATATCAGGGTAGTGCTCTTCAATCGCCCAACGCCTCCAGTAGTCGTCGTAGCTCGGATGCGCCAGCCAATCAAGGAAGTATGGCGCGAGCGACCGCAGCAATTCCGTATTGGAAGAAGATGGCGGCAACGGGAAGAGTGGATACTCGGTAAGAGGAAGCGTGTTGATGCCGTTTTGAGCATTCACTTGTTTGCGAACATTTCGGTTTAGCGTGTCTTCCGCCAACCCGGAAGTCCAGGATTCATTGAACCACTGCTCGAATGCGCCGCCCTGGTAGGTCCAGCCATCGTGATAGTTACTGGCGGTGACCACAGGACAGATTCCGGCCAGGTGAGGCGGATGGGAAATTGCCGCGAGCATCTGGGTCGCGCCGACGTAGGAGCCGCCATACATTCCTACTCTGCCATCAGAATAGGGAAGCGCGGCGGCCCATTCTATGGTGTCGTAACCGTCGTCGGTTTCGTGTAGAAAGGGATACCATTCGCCATCGGACGTGTAACGGCCGCGCACATCTTGGTTGATGACTACGTAGCCCCGGGCGGCCCCCTTCAAACCAAAGGACAGGTCGTTATTCTTGTCGTATGGAGTACGGGTGAGAAGAATCGGGAATTTACCCGGCGTATTTGGGCGATAGATGTCGGCACGAAGAATCGTGCCATCGCGCATCTTCACAGCAACGCCGCGCTCGACGATGGGCGTGGTTTGATCCGCAGCGAGCGAAAGGC
>QHVR01000093.1 GCA_003223595.1 Acidobacteriota bacterium | reverse complement strand
GATTTTGCCTGCTCTTTAGGATTAGGCCGGGTTCGGGAGTCGGTGGCCGCGTGGGAGCAATTCTGCCGGGGCGCAAAGAATGTGCGCACTATCGATTTGGGATCGATTCGTCCGCTGGGCGGAGCGAGCGAGGCGTTATCGAGTAGCACTTACTTCTGCTGTGTGGCGGGAGTCGGCCTTGATGGCGAGGTAGCCCGGCGTGCCAACCAACTGCCCCGGTGGCTGCGAGGTCATGGGGGATACGCGCTCAGCATGCTTCCGACGATTTTCAGTTTTCGGCCGCTGCCGGTAAAGATATTCGTGCCTGCCCAGCCTTCGGAATGGACCGTTCGCAGTGATCAATCGACCATGGTTGCGGCATTTGCTAATACTCCTTTTTATGGCGGGGGGATGAAAGTCGCACCTCGCGCGAAAATGGATGATGGACTGCTCGACATGTGCATCGTTGCGGCGGTCAGTCCATTGAGGCTGTTGCGGCTGTTTCCCAGTGTGTATGCGGGGCAGCATTTGGGGATTCGCGAGGTCGAGTATTTTCAGGCGGAGCGGGTGCGAGTGGAGACTGAGGAGCCGCAGGATGTTTATGCGGACGGGGAGTTTGTTTGCCGGACGCCGGTTGAGGTGTCCGCTGAACGCGGTGCGCTCAATGTTGTGACCGTTGTCTAATGCGCTGTCGAGCTTGGCTCGACCGGGACAGCCTGAGAGGCTGTCCGTACGTAGGCTGTCCATACTCTTAAAGCCTGGTGCTACACTCTCCTACATGCCTGAGGGACGTTCGCGGACGCTGCTTTGGATTCTGATTGGCGGAGGAGCGTTTTTTCTGTTTGTGCTCGCCGTCTTTACCCTCGTTTATCTCACCATGCATGCGGGCAGCAGCGAAGCTGGTATCGGCGGCTTTGGCGACCGCATTGGGGTGGTCGATCTGGATGGCGTCATTCTCTCGCCCCAGCCGGTCGTTGGCCAGCTCAAAAAATTCGGCGACGATTCGTCTATCAAGGCCATCATCCTGCACGTGAATTCTCCCGGCGGGGGCGTGGCTGCTTCGGAGGAGATTTATCGCGAAGTGAAGCGGATTCGCAGCGAGAAGAAAAAGAAGATTGTGGCTTCGATTGAGACCGTCGGAGCCAGTGGCGCGTTCTATGTCTCTTCGGCGTGCGACAAAGTTTATGCCGACCAGGGCAGCATCGTGGGATCGATTGGCGTCATTGCCCAGTGGGTGAATTACGGCGATCTGTTGAAGTGGGCGAAGCTGAAAGATGTTGTCATCAAGACCGGGGAATTCAAGGACACGGGCAATCCGGCGCGCGATCTGACTCCCTCGGAGCAGGCCTATATGCAGGGGTTGATCGACAACATGTTCGGGCAGTTCATTAAGGCCGTGGCTGACGGTCGCGGGCTGAAGTACGACGATGTTAAGTCGATCGCGAACGGGAAGGTTTGGACCGGGGAGCAGGCTCAGGGAATGAAGCTTATCGATAATGTGGGCGACTTCGAGACCGCGGTGGCCGAGACTGCCAAGTCGGTCGGGATCCATGGAGAACCCACGCTGGTCCATCCGGAAAAAGACCGGCGTACTTTGATGGATCTGCTGCTGGGCGACGTCTCGCAATATCTACCCAGCACTGAGAAGATGCTGGAGCAACACGTCGGGTTCTATTATCTCTGGAAGTGAGCGTTTCCGCAGGGCGGGAGTTTTCAGGAGCGGGTTCCCAGAAACGCAACTTGCATCCAAAGCCTGAAATTTGAGAGAGTTATGAATGCTGGCCTGAAGCACCGGGGAATACGGTGCAGAATTTTCGCTAAAAAATACAAAGCTTGGGGGCAGAGAGGGGCGTTATGACCAAAGCCGACCTGATCGATGAAGTCTCGCGTTTGGCGGAGCTTACGCGCAAAGACAGCGAAGTGATTGTGGAGACGATCTTTGACAGCGTGGTGCGCTCGCTGCGGGCTGGCGACAAGATCGAAATCCGCGGCTTTGGCAGTTTTCGCACTCGTCAGCGGCGGCCTCGCGTGGGACGCAATCCGAAGACGGGCGAGCGCGTCGAGGTTCCCGCCAAGAAGATTCCTTTCTTCAAGCCTAGCAAAGAGTTGAAGGATCTGGTTAACGAGAACGCGGCTGGCACCACGCCTGCCGCAGCGGCGCCATCTCCGGCAACTCCGCCTACCGCCTGAAGCAGCCGGGCTTCGCCCGACCGGACAGCCGATGGCGGCTGTCCCTACATTTCAAACCTTGGACAGGCTGAGAGGCTGTCCCTACGCGGACATTCCTCTACTTCAAATATAGATCTGCGACTTTTAGGGCTTGTTGCTCGGGGTCTTTGTCTGTGCGGTTTTCTAGCACGATTATGGTCAGATCGTCGTCTGGAAAACGCTGGATTGTAGTTAAGAATCCTATCGTCTCTCCGTTGTGCGACATGCGCTTATGTCCGTGGTATTGGTCGAGAAACCATCCGAAGCCGTAGCTGATGGGCTTCCCATTCGAGTTTGCTGGGTGCGCCGTGGGCTTCACCGCGGTCAATGCCGGTCGCATCTCGGCGGCAGTCAGCAGCGTGTGACGGCGGAGCGCGCGGTCCCACTTGGTTAAATCCTCAATTGAGGAGTAGATTCCGCCGTCGCCCAGAACGGCTGAGGTCGGGCTCTGATCGGTTTCGCGCCAGCTGTCCTTCTCTTTGGTATGGCCGTAGGCGCGATGCGGGACTTCGTTCTTTCCCTTCTCGTACGCCACAGTGTTGTTCATCTGCAGGGGCGCGAAGATGCGGTCGTGCAGAAACTGGCCGAAGGGCTTCCCTGAGACTTTCTCCACGACCATCGCTAGCACGGCGTACCCGGAGTTGCTGTATTGCCATTCGGAGCCGGGCGGGAATTTTCCGCTGCTCTGCTGCTCCAGCAGTTGCAAAACACCCGCGTCCAGAATCTGCGGAATCCTATCTTCCGAAGTGTTCGGATACTTAGCCATCAGCAGGTCTTCATAGTCGGGCAGGCCAGAAGTATGGTGGAGCAGATTGCGGATGGTGATGGCTTTCCCGTAGGCGGGGAATTCGGGAAAGATGTAGGTTCGGTGGTGGTGCTAGTGCATCATGCCGACATGGACGAGGAGCATTATGCAGGTGGCAGTGAACTGCTTAGTAAACGAGGCGAGACGGAAATTCGTGTCGGGTGCGATGGGATGCCGGGTGCGCAGATCTGTGACGCCGTATCCCTGGCGAAAGGCGACCTGCCCTTTATAGACGACGAGAACCGCCGCACCGGGAGCATTCGAGGACTTCAGCGGGGCAAAAATGGCGCCGATCTCGCCCGGGGAAACCTGGGCCACCGAGATGCCTGCGAATATGAGCGGGCCGACAAGTGCGAAGATCGTTCTACGCAAGGCCCTCACTCGCTGGCCGGCTTGGCTCCGGGCAGGCGGCTCTTCAGGAATTTGATCTGTCCGTTGTGGTTGGATTCATGCTCACAAACATGGAACCACTTGCAGTAATTGTTCGTTGGACCCCAGCCCCAGTCTTTGTCGACGGTCATCAGCCAGTTGTCGTCGCGCTTGCGGAATTCGGCGAGTGTTTGCTCACGAGTTTCATTGAGGATGTTGAGATAGTAATCGTGGCCGATGATGCCTTTGCGGGCAGGTTCACCGAGTTCCATGGGCATGCCCCACTTCTCTTTAAATGACTCCGTCAGATCCTTCAGGGCAACGTTTTGGAAGGTGTGCACATGGTAGAGGCGATCGGTGGCCGCTAAATGCAGGAGCAGTGCGCCAATTCTATTGGCCTTGTCGTCGAGCAGGAAATCGAGGTCCTTCTGCGTCATGCCTTTCACCGGCATGAGCATCACGTGCCGCATCGAGTTCATCATCGACACCAGGGTGCCGATCTGTGGTGAGTAGCCCTTCTTCGGACCAACAACACTGAGGTCGGAAATGTCAGATTCGACCGAGAATGCCAACTCGGGCGCAAAGGTTGCGCCGGCAACTGCCGTGCTGAGGGCGACTGTACTGCTGAGGAAGCCACGACGGGTGGGTGCGCAGTCGAGAGGGAACATGGGGCACTCCGCTTTGCGATCGAGAATGACGGGATGGTATCACACAGCGAAGCTCGGCTCGGATCGCAGAAGCTGAGTATCCATTGCCCGTGCTAAGGCCGGATTCCCGCCACTCCCATCAGTCTTCCGGTTTTTCCTTTTTCCGCGCGGTA
>QHVR01000112.1 GCA_003223595.1 Acidobacteriota bacterium | reverse complement strand
CTCGCTTGTTATAAAATCCAAGTACCCATGAAAAAGATTCCTGTAGGAATCCTGGGCGCCACCGGCGTCGTAGGACAAAGATTTATCCAAATGCTGGAGCACCATCCGTGGTTCGAGGTCGCGTGGCTCGCCGCGTCAGACCGCTCCGAAGGCAAGGTGTATGCGGAAGCAGCACGTTGGCGCCTGAAAACTGCCATTCCCGCTGCCGTGGCGAAGATGCAGGTCTCGCCTGCGACCCCGGACGGCGCTCCCAAAGTGATTTTCGCAGCTCTCGATTCCGCCATTGCTGCCGAGCTCGAGCCCCGCTTTGCCGATGCCGGGTGCGCGGTGGTTTCCAACTCCAGCGCTCTGCGCATGCAGGAAGATGTGCCGCTGGTGATCCCGGAAGTGAACGCGGGCCATATCAAGCTCATCGATATCCAGGGCTGGCGTAAGAAGAGTGGCGGCTATGTGGTCACCAATCCCAATTGCTCGGCCATCGGACTGGTTCTGGCCCTCGCCCCCATCCATCAGCGCTTCGGCCTCGACACCGTAATGGCTGTAACCATGCAAGCTATCAGCGGCGCGGGATATCCTGGCGTCGCCTCGCTCGACATCCTTGGCAACGTGATCCCTTTCATCAAGAACGAAGAAGAAAAGATGGAGGAAGAGACCAAGAAACTTCTGGGTCAGGTGAACGGCTCGAAAGTTATACCCGGCGCCTTCGCCATGAGCGCGCAATGCAACCGCGTGGCCGTCGAAGACGGGCACACTGAGTCCATTTCCATCCGCCTGAAGAAGAAAGCCAAGCCGGAAGAAATCATAGAATCGTGGAAGGCGTATCGCGCCGAACCGCAGGAATTGAAGCTGCCCAGCGCGCCCGAACGGCCGGTGGTCTACCTGGAAGCCAATGATCGTCCGCAGCCCAGATTTGACATCGACATGGGAGCAGGGATGACTACGGTCGTAGGCCGCCTGCGCCCGTGTAGCGTGCTGGACTGGAAGTTCACGGTTCTGTCGCACAACACCATACGCGGCGCAGCCGGGGCAGCCCTGCTCAACGCAGAACTCCTGAAGGCCAAAGGCTACCTGGGATGAACGATAGCGCACCATCCGCGCGACTCACAGGGCGCGGGGCTCGCGTCGCTCGTGACCTAATCGAGAGCTTCCACTCGGAGCCCCGCCGATGATTGTGATGAAGTTCGGCGGCACCTCCGTCGAAGATGCCAAAGCCATCGACCGCGTAGCCGCGATCGTGCAGGGCCGCCAATCTCAGCAGCCAGTGGTCGTAGTCAGCGCCATGGCCAAAGTGACCGACACGCTGCTCACCATGGCCAAGGCCGCAGGCAATGGCGAGCGCAAAACTGCGCTAAAGCTTTGCCGGTCGTTGCAGGAACGCCATTACAACTGCGCCAGCGAACTGCTAGGGACGGCTCGCTTCACTGAATTCCACTCCGAATTGGGCTCGGATTTCGAAAATCTTGACGAACTGCTGCGCGGCATCTCTGCGGTCGGCGAAATCACGCCGCGCACCACTGACAACGTCGCCGCGTACGGCGAAATGCTCTCCAGCAAAATTGTGGCCGCCGCATTCGAAGCCCGGGGGCTCAAAGGCATCCACGTTGATTCTCGCGACGTCCTGGTCACGGACAACGCTTACATGCAAGCGGTGCCGCAATATGAAGAAACGAATCTGCGGCTGAAAGAAAGAGTTGAACCGCTGTTGAGCGCCGGACAAGTCCCCGTGATGGGCGGATTCATTGGCTCCAATCGTTCCGGAATCACGACTACGATCGGCCGGGGCGGCTCAGACTTTTCCGCCGCCATCTTCGGCGCGGGCTTGGGCGCGGAACGCATCGAGATCTGGACCGATGTTGACGGCATTCTCACGACCGACCCGCGCGTCTGCCCCGACGCGCGTCGCATCAAGGTCATCAGCTTCGATGAAGCCGCCGAACTCGCCTACTTTGGTGCCAAGGTGCTTCATCCGGCAACCGTGCTGCCTGCGATTCAGAAGAATATCCCGGTGTATGTGCTGAACTCGCGCAATCCCGGCTGCGAGGGCACCCGCATCACCACCCGCGCGCCGCATAGTAAAAACATTTTCAAGGCAATCGCGGCCAAAAAGCGCATCACGATTGTGGATGTTGCCGCCCCACGCATGCTCTTGGCCCATGGATTCCTGAAATCAATCTTCGAAGCCTTCGATCGTCACCAGGTCGCAGTCGACGTGGTTTCCACATCTGAAGTTAGTGTTTCGCTGACGGTCGATTCGAATCAGGCAATCCCCGCTTTGGCCGCAGATCTGGCCAAGCTGGCGGACGTGAAGTATGAAGGCCGCAAAGCCATCGTATGCCTGGTGGGGGAGAATCTGCGTGAGACTCCGGGCATCGCAGCCCTGGTGTTCCGGGAACTCGCTGACAAAAAGATCCGCATGATTTCCCAGGGGGCCTCGGAGATTAATCTCACCTTTGTTATCGAGGAAGACGAAGTCCCGGAAGTAATCCAGCGCCTGCACCGAACCTTTTTCGCGGAATTGGACGCCGAAGTGTTCGCCTGAACACGATTTCCTTTTTTTGACGCAGGGCGGACCAATGGGTCCGCCCTACGTGCTCAGAAATTAGACCGACAACAGCCGGTCAAAGAACGACCGGTAGCGCTGCAGCGCCACGCGCAAATCCTCGGTAGACACGTTGTCGCCGCGATCCCACTGCTGCTCCAAACCAGACCGCTCCTGCGCAAACACCTCGGCCAGCCGCTTCATTGCGGACGCAACCAGGCCATCGGCCTGCTCCACGGCCTTGCGCGGCTCATCCACGAACCCGGTCTGAATGTCTTTCCAGCGTGTTCTGAGATCCTGCAACTCGTTGGACGGAAACAGCTGCGTGCTGCCGTCGGCTTGCTCTGCTCGCCCCCCACTCATAGTGGCGGGCTGGGGCCGCATTTCCTGTGTGTTTGCCGGACGCTTGCCCTGCGCCAGATCGGCAGTAGTGATTTCCTCGTTATCGAACTGCGCCTCATCTTTTCTCAACGGCTGTGCCATCTCTATGCTCCCTTCCTGTACGGTTTGTCTTCTCCGAGCAATTCCTCGAACAAGACGCGGTAATGCATCATGGCTTGGCGCAAGTCCTCAGTACTGGCTTGGCCCGAGCTGTGTCGCAGGGCAATCTCGTGTCCCGCCCGGTAGTTGTCCACGATCGTGGGATAGTCCACGGATAGGTCGGCAGCTCGCTCATCGAACTCTCCGATTGGATATCCGCGCGCCTGCATGACATCGGTCACCAGGCTATCGGCCACCGTGACAGCTCCCCGCGGATCATCCACAAAGCGCGCCTGCACTTCTCTCCAGCGCGTGTTGAAGCTTTGCCGGTCGGCCGCCGACAACGAGCGTATCTTGAATTTGTCTCTTCGCTTCTCGCGGAATTCCAGGACTCCCTCGGCTTTCCGCGGGTCGCCTTCCTGCTTCAGCACCCGTTCGTACTCGGGGCCAAAGTGCTCGCGCAATTTCCGGCTGCGGCGCTTCCGTGAGCTGACATACCCGATTGCCGCCACCACGATGATCGCAATGACCACGACCACGACTAATATTGCTACCTGGTTCTGATCCATGAACCCTCCTCCGCGGCGCTGCTATGGGATGCGGACAAAATGACCGGTGTTGTCACATCATGCAAGTCACAGAACTGTGCAAAGCGCGGGCGAATCTCGCAAGTGAACGTGGAAGCAATCCGGTATTCACGGTAAGCCTCCCTCTGTGCTCCTTCGTGTTCGCTGTGGTTAAATCATTCGAGGTAGCAAGAATGAATCTTCTCGTTCTCGGCCGTGGAAAAACAGGCTCGCAAGTAGCCGAAGTGGCGGCCGAGCGGAAACATCATCTGCGAGTTGCGAGTTCACGAGACAACCTCAACGGCGCTGCAGTCGATCCGGAAAAACTGCGGGAAATCGACGTAGTACTGGATTTCACCGCTCCTCATTGTGTCCTGCAAAACATCGAAGCTTGCGTGAAGGCCGGCAAGAACATGGTGGTAGGCACGACAGGTTGGTACAACGAGATGGATCGCGTGCGCGAACTGGTGAAGCAGCACGATACCGGCCTCCTCTATGCGGCCAATTTCTCAGTAGGCGTAAATGTCTTTTTGGAAATCACCCGAGCCGCAGCCGCAGCGCTGCGGCACGACTATTCCGGACAAATTTTCGAACGCCACCACGTCCACAAGAAGGACGCTCCTTCCGGCACCGCCATTGTCATGCAGAACATTCTTCGTGAAACCAGCGGCACCCAGCAGGACGTGGAAATCACTTCCTTTCGCGAGGGAGAAGTCGTAGGCCTGCACGAGATCGTGCTGGAGTCCAAAGCCGACCGTATATATCTCTGCCACGACGCAAAATCCCGCCGAGGTTTCGCCGAAGGCGCGGTGCTGGCCGCCGAATGGCTCTCCGGCAAAAAAGGTTTCTACGAATTCAAAGATATCTGGCGCGAGCTATAGCGACGAAGTTCGTCTGTTCTTCGTCAGGTAGATTAGCGTCGGCGAGTGAGTCCCTTTCCCGAGGCCTCGGATCCAGGTGGTTCACGGAAGGGTTCCACAGAAATGCGCTCGTAACAGACTTCCAGCACGGTCAGGTATTCTGTGCCGCCCGGCGCTTCGAGAACTACGCTGTCGCCCGCCGCCGATTTCATCAACGCGCGCCCCAGAGGTGAAACCCAACTGATGTGGTTGCGGTTGAGATCGACCTCGTCGGTGCCGACGATGCTCACCACTCGCTCCGCTCCCGCGCCATTGGCATAGCGCACCGTCGCTCCGAAGAATGCCCTCGTCTGTGCCGGTCCCGATCTTGGAGCTTCCGGGTCCACCACTTCCGCAGCTTCGATTCGCTTCGTGAGAAAGCGAATGCGCCCATCGATCTGCCGCAGCCGCCGCTTGCCGTACCGATAGTCGGCGTTGTCGCTGCGATCGCCGTTGCTGGCAGCCCACGCCACCACCTCTGCCACCGCCGGGCGTTCCCTGGTGAGCAGAAACCGGTGCTCATCTTTGAGGCGCTGCAGTCCGCTCGGCGTTATGTAGTTCTTGGCCGGCTTCGCGGGCTCGTCCCCTTGTGGTTTCCTCGTAAACCCTTTCCGCATCTTGTAGTCCTTCTCGGAGAAGTGCCGGCAAAGGCATGCTTGGAAATCATTACTGATAAGCCGGGGATGCGTGAATCAGTTTCAGAACTCCTGAATGACGCGCAAACCGGAAACCGTCGCTAAGTTAGGGCTGACAGGGCTTCAGCCTCCCTTACGTCTTCAACTGAAACGGCAGCCTCCTCAATCTCTGCCCCGAGGCCGCAAAGATTGCATTCGCCACCGCAGGAGCCGCGGGTGGAAGCGCGGGCTCACCCATGCCTCCCGGATCTTCTTTGCTTTTCAGGATGTGCACTTCGATAGGCGGAGCTTCATCGATCCGGATCGGATCATAGCCATCGAAGTTCGACTGCTCCACCGCTCCATCCTTGATCGTGATCTCGTTTTTCAAGGCGGCACTCAGTCCATAGATGATCGCACTCTCAGCCTGTGCCCGCACCGACTCGGGATTTACGACTTGTCCGCAATCAATGGCGGCAATGATGCGATCGATCTTAAAATCTTTACCGGTGACCGTCACCTCTGCCGCTTCCGCGATGTAGCTTCCGAACGAATGATAAGAAGCGATGCCGCGGCCTTTGCCCTTGGGCAGCGGTTTTGACCAGCCGACTTTTTCTGCGGCCAAGTCGAGCACGCCGCGCAAACGGGCAGGATCCGGATCGTCTTCATCTTTGGGCTTCCAGTTTGCCGGCTTCACCAGAAGTCCCCTGCGGAACTCAACCGGATCTCTTCCGGCAGCCGCCGCAAGTTCGTCGATAAAACATTCCACCGCAAAACCATTGAAAGAGTGTTCGACCGACCGCCACCATAATGGTGGCACCGAACTGGGTACCGCAGAGTATTCCAATCGCACGTTGCGAATGGTGTAGGGCATCTGCTTCGCTCCGCCGACTTCGGATTCTTCCAATTTGTCAGGCGAACCCCAGAAAGCTCCAATGGAGGTCGAGGTGATGGTGTGAGACCAGAGCAGCGGATGTCCGGCTTGATTCACCGCACCGCGCATCCGATGGCATGCCGCAGGACGATAGAAGTCGTGAGTCATGTCATCCTCCCGGCTCCACACCAATTGCACGGGCTTGCCAACGACCTTCGCAATCTGCGCTGCTTCTGCCGGGTAATCCGCCATATAGCGACGCCCGAAACCTCCTCCCAGCAGAGTCGTGTGCACGATCACCTTTTGCGACGGCAAATCAAGAAGTTTCGCCACGGTTCGCTGCACCCAATCAGGAGACTGCGTCGGAGCCCAAACTTCGGCTTCCCCGGCGCGCGCATGCACGGTAATGTTCATCGGCTCCATGGTGGCATGCGCCAAGTGGGGAAATTCATAGACCGCCTCAACTCGCTTGGCCGACGATGGCAGAGCCTCATCCACGTTACCGTCATTGCGGATGCGCTTGCCGGGTTTGCTCGCCGCAGTTCGCAGAGACTGGCGCAGGATGGCACTCGATTCCGAAGCCGCTGGGCCGCGATCCCAATCGATCTGCAAGGCCTCGCGCCCTTTCATAGCAGCCCAGGTGGAATCGGCCACGACCACGATTCCGCCCGCAGTGTACATATCCTTCCCCAGCGCAGGAATTTCGAAGATGTCGCGTACTCCGGGCACTGCCTTGGCTTTGGATGCGTCAAAATGCAGCGGCTTGCCGCCAAACGTCGGGCAACGGGCGACCACCGCAAAAACCATTTCAGGAACGCGCACATCGAGACCAAACCCTGCGCTGCCGTTGACCTTCGATGGAATATCCACCCGCGGAGTAGCGTGCCCGATCAAGTCGAACTGGGATTCATTTTTGAGCGGAACTTTCTCTGGATCAGGCAACGGCAACTTCGAAGCCGCGTCCACCAGTTCGCCGTAGGTCGCGTGCCGCGAGGACTTGGTGTGCCGGACGATAGCCTGCTTCGCTTCACACTCGGTTTTTGGGACGTTCCATTTTTGCGCCGCAGCCGTGATCATCAACTCGCGAACGCTTGCGCCGGCTCGCCGCAGGGGCATGAAATTCTCCATGGTGCTGCCGCTGCCGCCCGTGCCCATGTGCTCGTAGATGTCCGGCCGCGTCTCCGCCTGCTCTACGCTGACTGCATTGAAATCCACGTCTGCTTCTTCCGCGAGAATCATGGCCAGCCCGGTCTTGATTCCTTGCCCCATTTCAGATTTCGCCACAATCAGAGAAATGTTCCCGTCCGGGTGCACGTGGATGTAAGCATCGAACGGATTTACCGGACCCTTCTTCTTCGCCTTCTCCGACTCTTGCGAAAGCAGCATGGGTCCCGAGAACCGGAGGCCCACAAGCAGGCCTGCTCCGGCAACGGTGCTCCGCACAACGAAATTTCTGCGAGAGATGGCCACGGCTATGCTCCTTCCCCGGCGGCCCGATGTATGGCTCGCCGAATCCGCTGATACATGCCGCAGCGGCAGAGATTTCCGCCCATGGCGGAATCAATCTGCTGGTCGCTTGGCCTCGATGTTTTTGCCAGCAGCGCCGCCGCCGACATGATCTGTCCCGGCTGGCAATATCCGCACTGCGGCACCTGCTCGGCAATCCACGCCTTCTGCAGTGGATGCGAATTGTCCACCGAGAGCCCTTCGATGGTTGTGATCTTCTTCGATGCGACTGAGGAGACCGCCGTCTGGCACGACCGCACCGCTTGGCCATCAAGATGCACCGTACACGCCCCGCACAGCCCCATTCCGCAGCCATACTTTGTGCCGGTCATGTTGAGCTTGTCACGCAAAACCCACAAGAGCGGAGTATCAGGATCGACCTCGACCTCGTGTGGACTGTTATTGATCAGCAACTGAATTGGAGCCATAGGAGTAACTCCAGAGACGAGATGTTGGGTTAGACGAGGCTACCCCAGAAACGTATCGCGGAGCAAACGGGTCCGAAACACGAGTGACCAATTTCATCCCACGATTATTGGCCCGGCTTCTTCATCTCCTCGGCAGCGGCAGCCGCCCCGGGCATCACATTTTTAAGCGGCGCCTTGCGCTGCTCGTTCAACTCCGGATGAGGCAGAGGTTTCCGCGGCAGCATCTGGTCGCGCATGGCTGCGTTGTAAACAAAGATCGCTTCCACCGTAGCCGCCTGCGCCAGATCATCCGGCTGCAGCCGTTCATACAAATCCATATTGGAGTGGTGGGTCCGCGATCCGTAATCCAGCGGATCCTGAATGAACTGGAAGCCGGGAATGTCCACCGAATCAAAGGCCTCGTGATCGGTACCTCCGGTGTTCCGCATCGATATGGTGGTGACACCCAGGTCTGACAAAGGCGCGATCCACTGCTGAAAGACAGGCGCAATCGAGGCATTTTCCTGCAAGTAGATGCCGCGGATCTTCCCGGAGCCGTTATCCACGTTGAAGTATCCGGAAATCTTCTGCTGCTCTGGCTTCAACTGAAGCGGACCAGCCGGCTTGCGCAAAAAGTCCGGCAATTTCACCTGGTCAGGAGCAGTCGACAGCGGGACGAAGCCGAAATGCTGCTTCACATACCCGTAGGATCCGAATTCGCCTTGCTCCTCTCCGGTCCACAGCGCGACCCGAATGGTTCGTCGCGGCTGCAGTTTCAGCGAATTCAGAATGCGCATGACTTCCATGGCAACCACGGTTCCCGCACCGTTATCAGTGGCTCCGGTAGCTGACGCCCACGAGTCCAAATGGCCGCCCACCATGACCACCTCGTCCTTCAGCTTGGGATCAGTGCCGGGAATTTCAGCAACGGTATCGAAGCCGTGCTCGTGATCCCCGGTGAATTCGGTCTCGACATTCATTTCAATGTTCACCGGCACATTGGCCTTCAACAGCCGATACACACGACCGTAATGTTCGATCGCCATTACAACGATTGGCAGCTGTTCGGCATGTTCCTTCTGATAAGTGAACCACCCCATGCCCGAACCACCGTCATCGAAAATGGTGCCACCCGAGCCGCCGCCATCCCGACCATCGCGGCTGGGCACCACAATCGCTGCCGCATGCTCGTCGGCGAAGAACTTGCCAGCCGTTTCCCGGAACGCCAGCCGTTTGATGAACTCCTGAAAAAAATCTTCCCGCTCTGCAATATGCACCGGATATTCCGCCAGTTTCTTCAAGTCAGCATCTTCATCGCGCTTGAATAGCGCCTTGTCTAGCGGCTTCACGTCGCGCATCGGACCAAAAAATAAGACTTTGCCTGCCAGCTTGCCTTTGTATTTCTCCAGGTCCTTCTCATCCTTGGCATCCACCCAGACCGCGGCGCCATTGATCGGCCCATGGCTGGAGGGCGACCATGGCAAGGCTTGCGCAATGAACACCGCTGTGTCGGGCGTCGACATGCGCACCCAGGTATTCAACTGCCGCCATCCCATGCCGAACTCGCCCCAGTCTTCCAGGTGCGCGTTCTGGCAGCCCATCGCGGTGAACTGATCCCGGGTCCACTCGTTGGCTTTCTTCAGATTCGGAGACCCGGTCAGACGCGGCCCGATCCCATCCATCAGCCCAGAGGCGTAGTCCATCACATGCGAGTGTCCCAGCCCCTCGTCGCGAATCCGCTGGTACATGGTGAGATCGAGATTCTCGGTCGCTGGCTGCGGCTGCTCGTAAGACGGCTTGTTCTCTTCAGGCTTGGTTTCTTTGGATTTTTTCTCTGCGGCGAATGAGCAAAGACTGAGGCACAGCAGAACGACAACGGATGAAAACATCCGCTTGTAGGTTGACATTCTCTACGTTCCTCCCCGGGGAAAGCAGGGTAGCAGAATGCGTTAGCGTTGCGAAAGACGAAACTATGCCCGGCAGCAGAGAAACACAACGCTTGCACAATGTTTGTGTTTCGATGATTGAAAATTCGAACTGTGTAGGGACAGCCGCCATCGGGCGTCCCTACACGGCTGTGTCCCTGACGGCCGTCCCTCTCCTTCGCTTTTCCCACTCCGCACTGCGAAAGACGTGGGGGCCCACTTCAATCAAACGGGGCAGCATCTCAAAAACTGATACGGGCGTCCATCGCGAGCCGTCGCGCGTGCGGAATCCCCGGCGGTTGATCTCATCGGCAATCCGCGCGTACGATCCCTCCTCCACCATCAGTTCCATCAACTCGAACAGGATCTCGCGCTCGTCGGGATCATCGACCAACTGCTTGGTGTCTGAAAGCAGTTGCAGCCCGAAGGGCACGTCGCCCGGCAGGCGTTCTTCCGCACCGTCGACTTCCCGCTCCCACTCAATGGCTACGACCTTCCAGCCCTTCTCGGTGTTTTGTTTCAGGTCGGAGTCCTGCAGCGGCCCAGTCAGCTGTTGACGTACGCGCTCCGTTTTTTTCATGGTTCGACACCTCTCCCGGCTCTGGACAACGCTAAGCAACCGAAGTTCCGAACCGGGGACGGTGAAAAGTATTGTGCCTGCAACACGGTGACACGTGGGGTATGTGACACCATCGTCCGAGGATGGACCATGGTGTTCGGAATCAGACAGGGCAACACCCAACTTAAGCCCGGCAGACTTTCATTCAATCTTATGAACGATGGTCGTTTCCAGTTCCTTGCCGTTCGGCCTCGTTAGAAACATTTTGTCAGCTTCGAAGCGGACGGAAATGTCCTGCCCCAGGCCGAACTCGCCTGGCTGGTAGCCGTCGCATGATTCCGATCCATACTCGCCCACATACTGGACGCCGTCCACATCGACCACGATAGCGGTACGCCGGCCTGGACCGCCCCATTCCCGCGCAATTTCTGCTTCCGCCTGGGTCCAGTTGTCCAGATCGCGGCCCGGAATCCTTCCGTCCCGAACATAGATTTCTTCCGCTCTTTTGCGAATGGCGTCTTGCAGCTCCGAACTGCGCGGCGCCGGAGAAAGCTGCTGGCGGGCCGAACCGGCTGACATAGGAAACTCTCCGATGGGAAATGGCCTAACTGCCCTATCCTATTTCATCCAAACCGCTTCGGCTGCGCCGCGCATCCTACCAAAGGACGTGGCGGACCCAATACGGAACTGTTTGTGCAACGCACACCGCGGAAGGCAGGTAGAAGTTGCTGGGAACGTCTCTCCGCGACCCCCGCCGTCGGCGTTGGGCGAACTCTAGTTGACCGGACTTCCACCGGGGCCTAACATTACCGCCGAGTAGGGTCGCCACTCTCTCATGATTGGTCAGAAGATTTCCCACTACCGCGTCCTAGGCAAGCTCGGGGGCGGGGGTATGGGCGTGGTCTACGAGGCCGAAGACGTGAAGCTTGGCCGTCACGTGGCCTTGAAATTCATTCCGGAAAATCTGACTGGCGACCCCAAGGCGATGGAGCGCTTCACCCGCGAGGCTCGCGCCGCATCTCAGCTCAACCATCCCAACATCTGCACCATCCACGGCATTGAAGAGAACAATGGCCATCCCTTCATCGTCATGGAGAAGCTCGAAGGGGAGAGCTTAAAGCAGCAGATTGCCGGGCACGCCGTGCCCCTCGAAAAATTGTTGGATATCGGCGTACAGGTGGCGGACGCTCTGGTTGCCTCGCATATCAAGGGCATCGTTCACCGGGATATCAAACCGGCCAACATCTTCATTACGCCCACAGGCCAGGTCAAAGTTCTCGATTTCGGACTGGCTAAACTCGTACACCATCCGGGGACCGATGAAGAAGCCGATCAATCTCTGACCGCGATCGGGGTGATTCCCGGAACGGCGGTCTATATGTCGCCGGAACAGGCGCGCAGCGAGACCGTGGACGCCCGCACCGACCTGTTTTCCTTCGGGGTCGTACTGTTCGAGATGGCAACCGGTAAAAAACCTTTCACCGGCCCAAACTCGCTGCTGACGCTGGACGCCGTCTTACATGCCAAGCCGACTCCCCCGCGAGAACTCAACCCGAAGATTCCGATCGAACTGGAAGCGATCATCGGCAAGGCCCTGGAGAAGGACCGCTCGAAACGCTATCAGACCGCCGCCGAAATCCGCTCTGATCTGGCGTTGCTGAAGAAGGAAGCCGAGTCTGGAACC
This sequence comes from Acidobacteriota bacterium, assembly GCA_003223595.1. GTDB lineage: Bacteria > Acidobacteriota > Terriglobia > Terriglobales > Acidobacteriaceae > Sulfotelmatobacter. The sequence continues at coordinate 1,796 of QHVR01000112.1, read as the reverse complement.
ATCAAAACTCCGAGCGCAACCGCCCGGCTCCGCGTACCTTCGCGCACGTTTGGCCGTGACTCGCGCCTGCTGACCTACTCCCTGATCGCCACGGCGGCGCTGCTGGTCACGGTGCTGGGAGCGGTCGGAGCGTGGTGGTTTAGACATCACGAAGTGGCAAGCGCGGAGCAGAGAAATGCGATTGCTGTGCTGCCGCTGCAGAACATGAGCGGCGATGCCAGCATCGATTACCTGCGCTTCGCTCTGGCCGACGAACTTACCAGCGTGCTCACCTATTCGCGCACTCTGGAGGTCCGGCCCTCTTCTGTGACTCGTAAGTATGTCGCGGTCGATATTGATCCCAAGAAGGTCGGCCTCGAACTACGGGTAGGACGCTTGCTCACAGGTTCTTTCCGCAAGCTGGGCGACAAGCTTACGGTGACCCTCGAGGCCATCGATGTACCGAGCGACAGGTTGATCTGGCAGACCACCGTTACCGACCGGGCAGAGAACCTGATCGGGCTGCATCAGCAGCTGTCGGCGCAGATCGAGAACGGGCTGCTGCCGATTCTGGGCGGCGGTGGAGCGGTGGAAGCCACCACGCGGCCCACCAACCCGCAAGCTTACGATTTTTACCTGCGCAGCGTGGCGGTACCCCACGATCCGGGTCCTAATAAAGAGGCCATCAAGATGCTGGAGTGGGCCGTGGGAATCGATCCTAGCTACGCTCCGGCCTGGGAGGCGCTGGGGCAGCGGTACTATTTCGATTCACTCTACGGCGGGGGCGGCGAGGAAATATTCCAGCGTTCCAATCACGCCTATGAGCGCGCACTCGCGCTCGATCCTAACCGCATGATGGCGGCCAGCAACTTGGTCACGGCTCGCGTAGAGCGCGGCGAGCTGGGGCGAGCTTTCGACGCTGCGACGGATCTGGTGCACCGCCGTCCACAGAGCGCCGATGCGCATTTTGCGCTCGCCTATGTGTATCGCTACGCGGGGATGCTCGACAAATCCGCCGAGCAGTGCAATGCGGCTCGTCAACTCGATCCCGGCAATTTTTCCTTCCGCTCCTGCGCGTGGACTTTCCTGGAAATGGGCAAGAACGATCGCGCCCTGGATTTCATTCAGCTCGATGCTGGTTCAGAATGGGCCGCCTGGGTCACTCCCTATGTGTACCTGGCGCAGGACAATGTCACGGAAGCGCATGCCGCGGCCAAAAATATGGGCAAGGCGGCGACCTATCATCGCGACTTGATGGAGGCCTGCACGGCCAACCCGCGTCCGGCGGACCTGGCTAAAATCGTGCGCGACAATGAGACTTCGGTCATGAGCGAGCCAGACGCCGAGCTCTGGTATCACGTGGGAGAACTCATGGCGGCTTGCGGCCAGACCGATCCCGCATTACGGCTACTGAAGTCCGCGGTGCAGCAGAACTACTGCGCCTATTCGGCCCTACTCGATGACCCGCTGCTGAAAAGTCTGCGCAAGGAAACTGCGTTCAATGAGATTCTGACGGCAGCGAGCAATTGCCAGAGCGTGTTCAAAGAAGGCCGCCAGATAAAATAGCCGCGGCGGGTTTTTGATTCTTCTCAGTCTTCCTGAATTATGCCGAAAATCACGCGGCGGGTTCTGCTGAAATCATCGGTGGCGGGAGTCGCTGCCGCTCAAATTCCAGCATTTGCGGGTGCCCTAAGCGCCAGTGTCGAATCGCGTAAGGGACGCATCCGGCAATCCGTGTCTCGCTGGTGCTATCAGAAGATACCTCTTGATCAACTGTCCGCCGCCGCAGCGCAGATGGGATTGCGCGGTGTCGATTT
>QHVR01000092.1 GCA_003223595.1 Acidobacteriota bacterium | reverse complement strand
AGACTCGTAGGCAATCCACTTGCCATCGGGAGAGATACTCAGGGAGTCTCCCTCACCGAGGTTGATGAGAGGCACGGGCGTCGCATTACCGGTGACCCCCACCTCCCAGGAGTTCACATCTGTCGCGGTGACGTCCTGAGTGAAGATGAGTTTCTTCCCGTCCGGGGTGAACGCTGCGGCGGTCGGTTCGAACTGATTGCTCGTCAGCTTCTGTTCCGGCGAACTACCGTCAACGGCGCTCCAATAGATCCCGAAATGACCATCGCGGAAAGATGTGTACGCAACGTGGCGTCGATCTGGAGACCACAAAGGATCGCGGTTATCGCCGTTGAACGTGAGGCGGTTCACATTGCCGCGCTCAAGATCTAGTATCCAGATGTTCCACACCGGATCTGCCGGAATCGTGAAGGCAGCCATTTTTTCATCCGGCGTGATGCTCATGTCCTCGTACCCGCGAACCGTCTGCGAAGCAGGCGACTCCTTTCCGTCGCGCGAGACCCAAACCAGGCGCGTAGAAGACCCGCGATCTGTACGTTCGGGGCCGCTCACGTACACAAGATTTCCGGATCGGGCTACCGCCAGGTTGCCATAGCCATCATCCTGATTCGTCAATACCCCGTGTAACACCTGCACCGGCGTTCCCGTCACGCTTAACGATTTCAGATCGAAGGGAACAGCCATCAGCGTGCCTGCATGGACGTAAACCAGGTGTCCTGTGGGCAGATAATGGGCATTCGAGGCATTAGGCAGGACGCTGCGCCAAGTCTTTGTCTTGATCGACAAAACCCCAGCCTCGGCGTCATTCGCGCCGAAATTCTTCATGATGCTGAACAGGATACTGTCTCCGTCCGGCAGCATCTCGGGCCAACGGTGCCCCTGCTCCTGGCGGGCCGAATCTGGAAGGGTCACCGTCTCGACTTTCCCGCCATTCTGCTGGACCCGCGACAAGCCCTGCCAAAAGCGGCTGAAATAAATAAACCCGTCCGTGCCCCATGTTGCGCCGGCCACCCCAAAGGCCACAGACGGCGCAAGTTTCACTACCGCTCCGCCCTCGACCGGAACTTTCTTTATCGCGGAGGAGGTAACGAACCCTACCCATTGCCCATCCGGAGAGAAGAAAGGCATACTGGCGTCTTCAGTGCCGGGGACGGGAGTTCCTTCAAATTCGTCCATGCGGCGCAGATATAACTTGGACGTCGCCGAGTCAGTGCTTCGGACTACATACGCCAGACGCTGACCGTCGGGTGAAATTGCTAGGGGAATGCCCGATTCGGTGTCAAGCCATGAGTTCGCCGGCGCGGAGATCGAAAAACGGGCGACCGCGGGTTTGCTGCCGGCGTCTCGACGAACCCAGAACAACACGCTGGCAAGCACAACGAGCGCGGCAATCGTCCACGCCAACCAGAGCATTCTTAGTGAGCGTGCCGGGAGCGAACTCGGTACTGGACCCTCGGCACCTACGCCAGCCAGCCACAGCAATTGAAATTTGAGATCGTGCGCGTCTTGGAAGCGCTCTTCCGGATTCTTCGCCAAGCAAGTCTGGACTGTGTGCTCCAGAGCTTTCGGAGCCAGCGGTTGAACAGTCGAGATGGGATCGGGATCTTTTTCGAGAATCGACGACGCCGTGCTCAGGTGAGACTTGCCCTGGAACGCCCGCTTTCCGGTCGCCATCTCATAGAGCACGGCGCCAAAAGCAAAGATGTCGGACCGGGCATCAGCTTCTTTTCCCTCGATCTGCTCCGGCGACATGTACTGAATCGTCCCAATGATGCTGCCCGCCATTGTCAGCGGACTTAACGGACTCCGCCCGCTTAACGTCGCTGCGGCGGTGAAAGAAGGCGCTACGCTCGACCCAAGGGATGGACTTCGTGCGCCCAGCGGTTTAGCCAGTCCGAAATCCATCAGCTTCGCGCCGCTCTGGGTTAGCATGATGTTTCCCGGTTTCAAATCGCGGTGCACAATGCCTTGGTGATGCGCGACCCCCAGCGCATCGGCCACAGCAACGCCGATTTTGAAAATTTCGTTTAGCGGGATCGCGCCTCTGCGCAATCGATCGGCTAGAGTCTCCCCCTCCAGAAGCTCCATCACTAGATAGTCGGTTCCCTCGTGAGAGCCGACGTCATAGAGATGACAGATATTCGGGTGGTTCAGCGAAGAAATGGCCCGCGCCTCGCGCTCCATGCGCTGCTTCAATTCTGGCGAAGAAGAAAGATGAGAGGCTAGAACCTTGATGGCGACGGTGCGCTCCAGCCGCGTGTCCAGCGCACGGTACACCTCTCCCATGCCGCCCGCGCCGAGCGGTGATTGAATTTCATAAGGACCGAGCTTTGTGCCAGACGTTATAGCCATGTGTGGGCGCAATTATAGGCCTGCGCTGCACTTTGAAGAGGCTGCGATGATTCTGGATGTGTGGTCGGCAACCCGGAAATTACAAACTCATCAGGTCAGTTGGTGAACATCGCCATTTCACTCATCAAGCCCCTGCCGGGTGGTTTGAGCTCGCAAAATTCACAAAATAAATCGCGCTAGGGTGCCCTACAAACGCCTTTGTCCGCTTTCGACACATTTTGTATCTCGAATTTTGGCTGTTTGGAACGAAACCGGAGTTTTCAACAGCCACGCCTGTTATCGCCAGTTAGGATGGATCGCACAAGACGCCGTGAGGCAGAGATGTCGGAGACATCCGAGAATGAAGTTTCTGGCGGCACTACTGTTGGTCTCGACGGCGATCAGCTGTCGCGGCCAGCAGCAGCTAGTTCCTCTGACCGCCACGCCTAACCGTCCCACGGTCACCAACACCGCGGAGACCACCCAGTTTGGAGTGCTCGAGCTCGAATTCGGAACCAGCGCCGCCGCCCGGCAGCAGTCGCTGCAGGGGCTGCTGAAGTTCGGGTTGCTGCGTGATCTGGAACTGGATTGGGCTGGCAATCCCTGGCAGCACGATGCTCCTTTGCATTATGCGGGCGTAAGCGACGACAGCACCGGATTTCGCTGGCGAGTCCTTCACCAGGCGAAGCGGAAACCGACGCACACCGTCCAGTATTCCATTAAGCTTCCCACAGCCGGGCCGGTCGAAGGCTCGTGCGAGGTAGACCACATTGTTACGTTGCTGGGCAGCAAGGATCTTCCAGCGCGCTTTCATCTAGATGCCAACCTCAGTTACCAGTGGCTGGGGCGCCCGCGTGGAGGGTTCGATCACAACTGGCTACCCGCGTTCACGCTGGGGTATTCGCTCACCGACAAGTGGGGAGTTGCGATGGAGTTCTCCGGTGCGACGCGCGCCAACGCCGCCGCGCCTGCTGTCACGCAGAACCTCTGGGCGGTAAGCTACACCGTTAAACCACGGCTGGTGCTGGACTGTGCGGTGCAGTTTCGCGTGACCGGCAACGTTCCCCAGGTTGTGTATTTGGGCGGCTTCACTTTGTCCATTGCCGATCTCTACCATCA
>QHVR01000111.1 GCA_003223595.1 Acidobacteriota bacterium | reverse complement strand
TTACGAAGAATGTCCTTATAGATCCGAATGCCTTCCGTTATTTGGGTCGACGCTGCTTAAGCTAAGGCCCAGCTCTGTGTTTTCGGCCATTGCCATCGACAAAGCCCATTTCGGATGGCCGCAGCGTATGCCACTGGCCCTCAGCCATCCAGCTATTCACGGCGAGGTGGATGCGCAATTCACGCTCATACGCTTGAGGAGAAGCAAGTCCATGCAGCATCGCTGAGCTCATGAACTCGATACCGACAGGGGAATCTCCGTTATTTTTGACTCGAGAATAACGCCGAACTACTGGAATGCCGTCAAAGGCCTCATACACAGATTCCACACTTAGCTCCAAGATCGGGTCGGTATGCATGCAGACCAAGCGCTTGCCTCGCTGCGTGGCCTCCTCCTTGCTACCAGCGAAAAGCAGCCGGGAACCTGGTTGACCCACGCCGGATTTCATCCCTTGATCGAGAGAATTCTCGCCGCTGCATTGCAGTGCGATTTCAACACCGGAGGAATTGTCGGCTCGCGCCGCCATGCCTGTCGGGACAATACGCTTCTGGCGCAATTTTCCAGCTGTTACGTCGAATGAAAAAATGAGGTCGCTCGTATCCCACGCAAAAGGCTCAGCTTTACTTGAAGCGAGCGAAGAACGGGATATGAGCGGCACGAGAGTGCCGAATGCCGCGGCCGCACTGGACGATAAGAACGTTCTACGATCCATGAATAAACTCTCGCCGCTCTACTTGCCACCGGTGTGCGGGGGATAATACCGCTAACTGTATCGAACCCGTGACCAAATTACCAAATTCGTCCGTGAACAGTTTTGCGCACCGGGCATGCGCGCTCGAAGAGTCAGTGGCGGAGGAGGTGCAACCTGGGGATTGGACGCCCAGCAATTGCCACCATGTGCTTGACTATAAACAGAGGGATGTTAGGGGCACCCTACAGCCGTGGCTTCGATTTCGACGAGGCCAATTTCGCCCCTCGTCGCTGGGTAGACTTGCGCACAATCAACTCTGGCCGAAGCACGACCGTTTCAGGCTTGCGCGGTGCTTTCGAGTTCAGGATGGTGATCGCCAGGCGCGCAGCTTCCTCCCCAATTCTGCGGCTGTGCTGGTCGATGCTTGAAAGCGGAACCCGGAGAGAATCGTCGTAGTGAAGATTCCCGCAGCCGATGACCGCAATGTCATCCGGGATGCGCAATCCCTGATCCAGCGCGTAATTCATAGCGCCCATGGCTAGCGGGTCATTGAAGCAGAACACGCCGTCTGGCCTGGCCTTAAGGCTCAAGAGCTGGCCCATAGCCTCCGCGCCGCGCTGTTTTGTCCCGACATCTCCCTTCCGTTCGGCGATGATGTAGTCATCCGTAACCTTAAGGCCGGCTCGCATCAACGCTCGTTTGTATCCCTCCATACGTCGGATACTAGGACTGGTTTCCGGGCCGCGAATGTGCGCGATTCTTTTGCAGCCGATGTCAATCAGGTGCCCTGTCGCAAGCATTCCCACCGCATCGTCATCTACCCCTACGAAGTTTGCCGCAAGCCCGGGCAGGCTTCGATCGATCAACACGTAAGGCGTTTGTTGCTTTTCGATCCTGAAGAAGAGATCGACAGTCGGGCGGCAGGAGGCAATGATCAAGGTATCCAGCCGGCGTGCCAGCAGATGATTGATCTCCTGCTCCTCTAAATTCGGGTCTTCCTCGGAGGAAGTAACGATGAGATAGTAGCCGCTCTCCCGCAAAACATCGGAAAGGGATTTGGCGATTTCTGCAAAGAAGGGATGGAGCAAATCCGGAACAACCAATCCGATCAGGTACGTGCGGCCCGTTACAAGGCTGCGCGCGGCCAGGTTTGGACGATAATCAAGCTCTTTGACCCGCGCTAGAACGCGCTGCCGGGTTTCGTCTCCAATATCAGGATGATTTCGGAGGACCTTGGAAATGGTGATCACCGAGACCCCGAGGTCCCTGGCGATATCCTTCATTCGTGTGCTCATGGATGGCTATTCAGTATATAGAACCAGCGTCCCGGACATTGACACGACGACTTTAGCGCCAAGGTTAACTGCCTTTTCCTTGCGCTTGCGGGTCATTTGCGTTCAGAGTGCCTCCGCCACAGCACCACTGCCCCCCTGTTGACATCGGTAACTTTACCGATTATCGTCCTGTTCGAGTCGCAATTCCCGTGCTCATTAAGGAACTCGCGGAGCACAGCTCGGAATGCCTGAGATTCCGATCCCTCACTCATAGGAGTTCGGCAATGAAAGGTAAGAGCGCGTCAGGACCGTTGGTTAACGGATATGTTGATCCAGCACTGGTCCCGCATAGAATTCTGTACACCGGTGCCCAAATGCCAGCAATCGGTTTGGGGACTTTCGGTTCGGACCATGTCACGGCAGGTGAAGTTGCAGCGGCGATAGAAGGTGCGGCAGAGGTTGGGTATCGGCACTTCGATTGTGCATCCGTGTACGGTAATGAGCACGAGATTGGATACGCACTGGAGCGAGTAGTTCGAAGGCATATTCCACGCGAGCAACTGTGGATCACTTCGAAGTTGTGGAACGACAAACATGGCGAAAACGACGTAATCGCTTCGTGTCGAAAGTCGCTCTCGGACTTGAGACTCAGTTATCTGGATCTGTACCTGGTGCACTGGCCATTCCCATTTCCATCCACCCGGGTGTGATGTAAGCTCGCGCAGCAAAGACGCGAAACCTTATATTCACGCCGAATTCATGAGAACCTGGCAAAAGATGGAGGAATTGGTCGACCGGGGATTGGTTCGCCACATAGGGACTTCGAACATGACGGTCCCTAAACTCAAGTTGCTTTTGCGTGACGCTCGCATTAAGCCCGCAGTCAATGAAATGGAACTGCACCCGCATTTCCAACAAGCGCAGCTATTCGATTTCGTCCGATCCAACGGCATGGTGCCGGTGGGATACTGTCCTGTGGGCTCGCCAGGACGTCCTGAGCGAGATCGCACACCCGAGGATACCGTCCCGACGCAAGACCCCGTAATTGTCAGGATCGCCAATCGGCTGGGAGTACATCCGGCCGTCGTCTGTATAAAATGGGCCGTCCAGCGTGGACAGATACCTATTCCGTTTTCAACCAACCGAGGTCACTATCTCAGCAATCTCGAAGGCGTTGTAAGCGAGCCATTGACTGACGCCGAAATGAGAGAAATCAGCACCATTGACCGTAATTGTCGGCTGATCAAAGGCCAGGTGTTTCTCTGGAAAGATGGACAGACTTGGGAGGATCTTTGGGACTTGAGTGGCGAGATAACCCCGCCGTGAGGGTCAATGGCTAAAAAGATGGAACAGAACATGCGAGCCGCATTTCTGCCCGGAAACCGTAAAGTTGAACTCCGCACTCTCTCTGTCCCTCGTCCCGGTCACGGAGAAGTTCTGCTCAGGGTAAAGGCTTCGACGATCTGCGGCTCCGATATCCGTTGCATCTACCACGAACACCTGGGCAAGGGCCCGGAAGGATACCAAGGAGTCATTGCGGGCCATGAGCCAAGCGGCCAGATCGTGGAGGTTGGCCCGGGGTGTCGGCGCTTTGGCGTGGACGATCGGGTGATTGTGTATCACATTTCCGGCTGCGGTGTTTGCAACGATTGTCGCCGCGGCTACATGATTTCCTGCACAAGTGAAAAATACCGGCGTGCCTACGGTTGGCAGCGCGATGGCGGCATGGCCGACTACATGATTGCGGAAGAGAAGGATCTGATCGCCCTGCCCGACCAGCTTTCTTTCGCGGACGGTGCGCAGGTGGCGTGTGGTTTTGGGACTGTATACGAAGCTGTCGAAAAAGTTGGGATCAATGGCAATCATTCTGTGCTCATCACCGGACTGGGGCCAGTCGGGCTCGCGGCTGCGGCATTGTGTCGCAAACTCGGCGCCCAGATGATCGTTGGAATTGACATCGTGCCCGAGCGCCTGCGATTGGCAGAGTCTCTCAAGCTATGCGATGTAGTTTTAACCGCAGGTCAGGATAACGTGGTTCAACTCAAGGAACTGACGAGAGGTTTCGGTGTGGAGCGCGCGTTCGACTGCTCTGCCGACGCAAGAGCGCGTGCCACGGCCATTCGAGCAACGCGCAAATGGGGAAGAATTGCTTTCGTTGGTGAAGGAGGAACGGTTGAATTCAATCCGTCTCCCGACATCATTCACGACCAGAAGACAATCTACGGTTCATGGGTGACATCGACCTGGCTGATGGAGGAATTGGTCGAGCGCCTGGTGCGATGGAATCTGCATCCTGCCGATATCATCACGCACCGCTTTGCGCTTGAGCATGCCGCAGAAGCCTATGCCCTTATGGCTTCCGGCAAGTGCGGCAAGGTTGCTGTTTGCGCGGACGAAGAACTGGCACTCAAATGAGTCAAAACTGGGAAGAAATTGTGAAGGGTCGGCTGCAAGTGTATGGACATCGCAACTGGCTCGTAATCGCGGACTCGGCATATCCGGCGCAGTCTAGGCAAGCGATCGAAACGATTGTTGCCGACGAGGAACAGACCAGGGTCCTGGAACTCACCTGTGCCATGCTGAACCGATGCAAGCACATTAAGGCCAATATTTACACAGACAAGGAGTTGACCTTCGTCGCTGAGGAAGATGCTCCCGGCATCGAGTTCTACCGAGAAAGGCTCGGCACCCTGCTCACGGGACCCGAGGTGCGTGTCCTTCCCCACGAAGAGATAATCGCGAAGCTCGATCGCGCTGGCGAGTTGTTTCGAGTGTTGGTAGTCAAAACCAACATGCGGCTTCCGTATACATCTGTTTTCTTCGAACTGGACTGCGGATATTGGAATGCTGAGGCCGAGAAGAAGCTGCGGGCGGCGATGAGATTTGGGGATCGCCCCCGGAACGCCCGAAAGCGTAGGCTTGATCGCTAGTGTTGCAGTTCCGCATACAACCATGAAGGCACTCGTACTTCACAAGCCGGGGCATGGATCGATCGAGACGGTTCCGGAACCAGTGACCCGAGATGGCGATGTATTGCTCAAGGTCCGAATGGTCGGATTCTGCGGAAGCGATTTGAATTCCTTTCGTGGTCTGAATCCGCTCGTGTCATTCCCGAGGATTCCGGGGCACGAAGTGGCGGCTACGATCGTACAATCCAGACGCGGCGAGCTACCCGTCGGAACGGACGTAGCTGTTTCTCCTTACACGAGCTGCGGTAAATGCGCGTCATGCCGACGCGGACGTCCCAATGCCTGCCAATTCAACGAGACTCTCGGGGTACAAAGAGACGGTGCTCTCACCGAATTCATTGCGATGCCGCCAGAGAAGTTATATCCGGCAAAACTCACGACGAAGGAGTTGTGCCTGGTTGAACCGCTCACTGTCGGATTTCACGCAGTATCGCGTGGACGGATCACCGCGGATGACACAGTTGTAGTTATGGGCTGTGGTGGAGTGGGGCTGGGAGCCGTCGCTGCTTCGAGTTCGCGGGGTGCGAACACAATCTGCGTTGACGTGGACGACGAAAAACTGCAACTTGCGCGAACTGCGGGCGGCGATCATTCAATCAACACGCAACGGGAATCGTTGCACGATCGGTTGCTGGAATTAACTGACGGCGGTGGGCCGGACGTTGTGATTGAGGCGATTGGTAGGCCAGCAACGTTTCGAGCTGCTGTGGATGAAGTTTCATTCAGCGGGAGGGTCGTGTATATCGGATATGCCAAAGAGCCGGTGAGCTATGAGACCAGGCTCTTCGTGCAAAAAGAATTGGACATTCTCGGATCAAGGAACGCGCAGCCCGAAGATTTCTACGCGGTGATCAGGCTGCTTGAGAGCCGTAAGTTTCCGGTGGATCGAGCCGTAAGTCTGGTGGTCCCTCTCGAGGAAGCGGCAGATGCATTGCGTTCCTGGAGCGAGAATCCATCAAAGTTTAAGAAGATTATGGTCTGTCTGGACTGAGGACGCGATTTCCAAATTGTCAGGCCTAAGGACAATTCACGTGCAAATAACGAATGACAGGCCCTCAACGACTGAACGCAAAACCAGCGCCGCGCCCCTGTTCCCATCGGGACACCTCGTCCCTTTCATTCTGGTAACAGCGCTGTTCTTTTTGTGGGGAATTCCAAACAACCTGAACGACGTGCTGATCCGGCAGTTTATGAAGTCCTTCGCGATCTCGCGCTTCCAAGCCGGATTGGTTCAGTCCGCTTTCTACATGGGCTACTTTGTGCTGGCGATCCCGGCGGCTGTTCTTATGCGCAGGCTGGGATACAAAGCTGGATTTGTCATAGGCTTGCTGCTGTTTGGGCTGGGGACTCTTCTGTTCTGGCCAGCAGCGATTATGGGCCGGTACGGTTTTTTCCTGTTTGCTCTATTTGTAATTGCGAGCGGGCTTTCGTTTCTTGAAACGGCGTCCAATCCGTTCATCGCTCAGTTGGGCGATCCGGAAAGCTCGGAGCGGCGGCTGAATTTCTCTCAAGCTTTCAACCCGCTGGGTTCGATTACAGGTGTGCTGATGGGCACACTGTTCATCTTTTCCGGCGTCGAGTTAGATCCGCAGCAGATCGACAGTTTGAAAACCCAGCACCTGTACGATGCCTATCTTCGCTCCGAGACGATGCGAGTGGTCAAGCCCTATCTGGTGCTGAGCGCGATTGCGATCTGTTGGGCTCTGGTGATTTTCCGGACAAAATTCCCCCCGATTCGTAGTGAACACGAAGATGGCGGAGATCACGGCCATTTTCGCGACCTCTTGCGCTACCCGCATTTCTGGCTGGCAGTGCTGGCGCAATTCCTTTATGTCGGTGGTCAGGTAGGCACTTGGAGTTATTTCATTCAATATGTGCAGGAATTCACTCATCAGCCGGAGAAAGTCGCGGGCTATTTCCTTACGGCTACGCTGGCAGCCTTTGGCGTGGGACGGTTTAGCTCTGCGTGGATCATGCGATTTGTAGCGCCCAACAAACTGCTCGGGTCCTACGCGGTTGTGAACGTTTTCTTGATAGCGTTTGCCACGTTACATCCCGGATGGGGCGGGTTATACGCGCTGTTCGCGACCAGTTTCTTCATGTCCCTCATGTTTCCCACAATCTTTGCTCTTGGGCTAAAAGGTTTGGGGCCCAACACCAAACTCGGGGGATCGTTGCTCGTGATGGCAATTGTCGGAGGCGCCGTCCTCACGCCGCTGATGGGGCTCATTGCTGAGGCCCGCCACAGCATCGCGCCGGCTTTCGTCGTGCCCCTCGTAGCCTACGTCTACATCGCAGGATACGCATTCGCTGGAGCCAAGGTGCGCGATAACAGGGATACTCTGCAAATTCAATCTCGCGTTTGAGAGAGGGACAGGATGCGATCGGATCGTTTTCTTCAATCAGTTGGTTGGATCGGCGCTGTTGTATTCGTGTTGTCCGCTTTCCCCAATCTCTGTGCCCAGAGCGCCACCGCTCCCAGTGCTTCAGAGGATCCGGTCAAGATTGATCAGATATGGCAGAAGGCCAGCAGCAAGTACGACAGCGAACGCGCCGCCCGCCTCAAGGAAGTGGATGACGCCGATCATGAGGGCCCGTTTCGCCCGGACTGGGAATCCCTCCAGAAATACGAGGCACCCGAGTGGTACAAGGACGCAAAGTTCGGGATCTTCATCCACTGGGGAGCGTATTCGGTGCCTGCCTTCGGCAACGAATGGTATCCGCGAAATATGTATCGCGAAGGATCCGAAGAATACAAGCACCATATCGCGACTTACGGACGGCAAGACAAGTTCGGCTACAAGGACTTTCTCCCAATGTTCAAGGCCGAGAAATTCGATCCGGCAGCATGGGCCGAGCTGTTCAAGAAAGCGGGTGCGAAATACGTCGTTCCGGTCGCCGAGCATCACGACGGCTTCGCCATGTACGACAGCGGCCTTAGCGACTGGACCGTCGCCAAAATGGGCCCGCGCCGCGATACCACTGGAGAACTCGCCAAGGCAGTGCGTGCGGCAGGGCTTCATTTCGGCCTGTCGTCGCACCGAGTGGAGCACAATTTCTTTCTTGGCGTGGCTCGCGAGATTGCGTCTGACGTGAATGACCCTCAATATGCGGCGTTCTATGGGCCAGCGCATACCTGGATCGCCCCATGGGGCGCTCCCCTCAGTAACGATTTTACTTATGTCTCGACAGCCTGGGCGGACGACTGGCTCGCGCGCAGCGCGGAGTTGGTCCAGAAATACCATCCCGATATCGTGTACTTCGACTGGTGGATTGGACAGGCCTTGATTCGTCCAAATCTCACACGCTTTGCCGCGTTCTACTACAACAGTTCCCTGAAACATGGCGACCACGTTGGCGTGATCAACTATAAAGACTTCGCCATGCAGGAGCACGCCGGAGTGCTCGACCTCGAACGCGGCCAACTGGGCGACATTCGGCCTCTCTACTGGCAAACCGACACTTCGGTCAGCAACAAGTCTTGGGGTTACATTAAGGACGACACTTTCAAATCTCCGGAATTCGTAGTTCACCAACTGATTGACATCGTCAGCAAGAACGGCAACTTGCTTTTGAATATTGGTCCGCGATCGGACGGCACTATACCGGATGAGGTACAGCAAGTGCTTCTGGATGTCGGAGCATGGCTCAGTATCAATGGAGAGGCCATTTACGGTACTCGCCCGTGGAGGACTTACGGCGAAGGCCCCACAAAAGTGGCTGCTGGGTCGTTTCACGACACCGATACAGCAAAGTACACTCCGGAAGATTTTCGTTTTACCACGAAGGGCGACGACGTTTATGCAATCGGACTTGCCTGGCCAACAAGCAGGGAAGCCGTGATTCACTCGCTGGCCAAGACGGTGGGCAGTGAACCAGTCCAATCCGCCGCCTTGGTGGGCGGCGAAGCCAAATTACGGTTTGAACAGCGTGCCGATGGCCTGCACGTGCAACTCCCCGCCCAAGCTCCAGCCAAGTATGCCTATGTACTTCGGTTGTCGTTTGATCGGGCCTCGCACTGAGATCTGCAGCGCCTCCTCTTTTCACGTTGAGAGCAGCCCAATTGCGATGCTGGGAGATCGGTTACTTTAACGGCTAGCCACCTTCACGGCGCATTGATGGATGCGGCGTAAATTGACAACGCTCACGAGAGTGCTACTCATCAGAGTCGAAGGATGCCCGCCAGCGTACCGCCCATGATCATCTGCTGAGTGCTCGGAGGCACATCGCAGGATTTGAATAGCGATCGATATTGGCTGACGACGTGTTCAATTCCATCGAGGCCGGCATCGGATCCGAATACTAATTTGATGAACGCGCTTTCGTCGTTAGCAGGCGTTGCCGTTTTCCATTCACCTTGCCCGGACCACCAGAATAACTTCTTGAATTCCTCGAGCCGCGCACTCATCTTGGTTAACGTGGAACCACTCAGGTCGAAGAAGACGTTTGGGTTCCAACGCGCAACTTCTGCGGCCCATTCGTATTCGGGATTGCCGCAGTGAGCCCCGATCACAGTCAGCTTCGGAAACCGGCGTGCAATCTCCTCCAAGTGAAACGCGCGCATCCGGTAAGAGGCAACGTTCTCCGGTTGGTCGACGCTTCGGCGCAAGACAATACCGGTATGAAAGAGTAGTACCCAGCCATACTGGTTCGCGAGTTCATATACTGGCAGATAGGACGCATCGACATAAGGCTTTTTTACGAATTCGAGTTCGCCCAAGCCACGATAGCCGAGCGCGTGAAAGTCCTTCACCTGCGACAGCACGTCGCTGGCGTCTAGATCAACAAAGCCGAATGGAACAATTTGTGTTGGGTACTGCTTTGCTGCTTCTGCGACCTGTACGCGATGAGGATATGGAGTGAGCAGGCAAGCCGTAAGATTTATCCGCTGCGCCAGCGTCACCAGATCGCTAATGAAGTTGGAATTCTTCTCATCGAAGTGGATGTGCATATCGACAATGCGATCAGGGTGATTGGAAGGCGTTGCCGCGTGCTCTTGTGACCCTAGCTGTTCGCCTGTTGCGTCGCCAACGGATCCCAGGGGAATTGCGGTCGCGACCCCTCCAGCTACCGTCAGGAAGCGTCGCCGTGAGATTCGAGATCCCATAGATTTCTCCCTCTATGCAGATTAGGCAGGTTTTCTGCAGTCAGCATTATAATTTCGTCACTGGTCCAGGGGCCATCGGGCGACGGGGCACTCAAGAAGGAAGCGGCTTGATGCAGAAAAGCGTGCGGTTCATATTACTTCTGCCATTTCTTGCTCTCGTTACCTGTTTGTGGGGAACTCAAGGTAGTGCGAAAGCTCCGGACTTCCCTCGGCTATCGCTCGACGGTGTTTCGGGTCCTATTCGAGACCAGATTCAGAAAGCTTACAACCATGCCATGGCCCACCCGAAGGAGGCACAGGCGAGTGGGGCCCTGGGCATGACTTTGCAGACCTATGGCTTGGCCGAGGAAGCAAAAAAATACTATCGATACGCAGCAGAATTAGAGCCAAGCGAATTTCGTTGGACCTACTATCTGGGAGTGGTCGAAGCCGATCAGGGACACTGTGAACAGGCGATGTCGCATCTTCACCTCGCGCTCCGCGTAGATGAAAGCTACGTTCCCGCAAAACTGAAACTGGCAAACTGCCTGCTTGCCTCTGCCGAGTGGGACGCCAGCCAGGACCTTTATCACGAGATTTTGAAGCAGGATGCCGACAATGCTGACGCTTACTACGGACTGGGCCGGATTCGCGCCAGTCGCCGCGATTACGTGGGCGCGGCCGAAGCCTACAGGAAAGCGGTGGCGTTGTTTCCAGATTTCGGAGCAGCTCATTATGCCTCGGCATTGGCGTACCGCGCTGCAGGCGAGGCCGAAAAAGCTGAAGAACAGCTGCGCCTTTTCGAGAAGAATAGAACGGGTGTGCCTCCCGCTAATGACCCATTACTGGGGGATATTCAAGCCCTCAACCGGAGTGCGATCTTCCAGGTGCAAATGGGCATTGATCTCGAGAGGCAGGGGAAAATAGAAGAATCTGTTGCGGCGCATGAGAAGGCGCTGGAAATTGACCATCATTTGGTGCAAGCGCATATTAATTTGATCAAGTTATATGCGGAATTGGGAGATTTGCAGAGAGCCGAGGAGCACTATCGCGCCGCCATCCAACTAGATCCCGGTTCGGCGCAGGCCTACTACAATTACGGAGTGCTTCTTTTGGGTGCCGAAAAGTATCCACCCGCGCAAGATGCCTTTCGGAAAGCGATTGAGATCAATCCTTATTATGCGGACGCTCACAACAACCTGGGATATCTCCTTGAAAGCGAGGGAATCTTCTCCGAGGCGGCAACTGAGTATCAGAAGGCGATTGACAACAAACCCACTGATCGCCAGGCGCACTTCAATCTGGGTCGCGTATTGGTAAATCAGCGAAGATACCGGGAAGGAATCAGCGAACTCGAGAAGACGATTGAGCCGGAAGACGAAAGAACTCCTCGATACCTCTACGCGTTGGGCGCCGCGTTCGCTCGCGCAGGAGATCGCCAAAATGCTTTGCGCTACATTCGCCAGGCGCGTGAAGGTGCCGCGGCGCGAGGACAATCAGACCTGCTCGCCAGCATTGATCGCGATCTGCACGCCTTAGAGGCGTCGAGCGTAGCGCAGTGACATGGCGGAAGAAGGACCCGGCGAGCACGTTGCAAGCGTCCAATTTTGCGCGCCGTCAGTTCTTGAAGTTGCTGGGGATCGGACTGCTTGGGGGAAAGAGTATTTTCGCCAGTCCTCTTGCACATCCTGAGATTCCACTCTTCCGTGACATTGCCGCGGATGTCGGACTGGCGTTCCACCATTTCACGGGCGCAACCGGCGAGTACTTCATGCCCGAAATTATGGGCTCGGGTGTCGCGTTATTCGATTACGACAATGATGGTGATCTCGATGTGTACCTGATTCAAGGTTCGACCTTCGATCCGGCGCAGGATCCACATCAGTCGAAATTTCCCCCACCGCCCGGCTGGAAACCTGGAAATCGCCTTTTCCGCAACCTGCTCAGTGAAACTGGGAAGCTGCAGTTTGTTGACGTCACCGAGAAAGCCGGCGTAGGACACATCGGATACGGAATGGGAGTCGCCGTTGGCGACTACGACAATGACGGCTTCCAGGATCTGTACGTCACGAATTTTGGACACAACGTTCTCTACCACAACAACGGAGACGGAACCTTCACCGACGTAACCGAAAAGGCCGGCGTGGACGATCCTCGCTGGAGTACGGGCGCGGCTTGGGTCGATTACGATGGTGACGGCCGTCTCGATCTCTTTGTTGCCAATTATCTGGATTTCACCGTGAAGGGCAATCGGCAGTGTTTCGCTTCCACCGGCGAGAGGGATTACTGCACGCCGAAGATGTACCAACCCGTACCCGCACGCCTATTCCATAACCGCGGCAATGGCACCTTTGAGGATGTCACCGCCGCGGCGGGAATCGGCGCCGCGATGGGACCCGGGCTGGGTATCGTTTGCGCCGACTTCAATGGCGATGGCTGGCCAGACATTTACGTAGCCAACGACGGGGCTGCCGCCCATCTCTGGATGAATCAGAAAAACGGCACGTTCAAGGAACGCGGCGCGCTCTCGGGCGCGGCTCTCAGTCCAGATGGATTACCTCAGGCGGGGATGGGCGTCACAGCTGCCGATTTCGACGGCGACGGCGACGAGGACATCTTTAAGACCAATCTGACGAACGAAGGCAGCAATCTGTACGTTAATGAGGGTTCTGGTAATTTTCGTGACGCTGCCACGGAGCTTGGATTGTTCTTGCCAACCTTTCCTTACACTGGGTTCGGTACCGAATGGTTTGACTATGACAACGATGGACATTTAGACCTGTTTATTGCCAATGGCGCAGTGAACCGGATCGGGTCGTTGAGGAGTGCTCCATACCCATTTGGGCAACCCAATCTACTGTTTCACAACGAAGGCGAAGGAAAGAAGTTCCGTGACGTGACGGCTGCGGCAGGCCCTGCTTTCGCCATCTCCGAAGTGAGCCGTGGCGCGGCGTTTGGTGACATTAACAATGATGGCGCTGTAGACATTGTAGTTGCGAATAACAACGGACCGGTTCGCCTCCTGTTGAACCAAAATCATTCCATGAATCGTAATCACTG
>QHVR01000091.1 GCA_003223595.1 Acidobacteriota bacterium | reverse complement strand
TTACGCCCGTGTTTGCCGTCTCGCGGATCAGTGGGTGGACTGCGCACGTCATCGAGCAATTAGACGACAATCGCCTGATCCGCCCGCGCGCGGAATATATGGGCCCGGAATATCCCAGCCATTACATCCCCGTGGACCAGCGGCAGTAGGCGTTAAGCTTACTGGTCTGGACATGTCTCGCGGCTGTCAGGCTGTCTGTAGCCTCACGTACAATAAATACTGGCTTCTATATGCACCGCGTCTATCTGGACAACAACGCCACTACCCCGGTTCTGCCCGAAGTATTCGAGGCTATGCGCCCCTATTTCGGGGAGCATTTCGGCAATGCCTCGTCCATCCATCATCATGGGCAGGAGACGCGCGCCGCGGTCGAGAGTGCGCGTGAGTCCGTGGCTGGCTTGCTGGGTTGCAGTGCGTCCGAGGTCATATTCACTTCGGGCGGAACGGAGAGCGACAACCTTGCGATCGCCGGACTGGTGGAGGCGGGCGATCACGTGATCACTTCCGGTATCGAGCACCATGCCGTGCTGCATGCGGCGAAGAATCTGGAGCAAATCGGATGCGAGGTCACAGTTTTGCCGGCGGATGGGCGCGGCCTGGTTGATCCCAACGACGTGAAGCGTGCGCTACGCCAGGCCACGAAGCTGATCACCGTAATGATGGCGAACAATGAGACTGGGGTGCTGCAACCGGTCGAGGAAATTGGAAAGCTGGCGGCGGAAGCCGAGGTCCTGTTTCATACCGACGCGGTCCAGGCAGCGGGGAAGGTTCCAATCGATGTGAACCGTATGCACTGTCACGCGCTATCGATTTCGGGGCACAAGCTGCACGGACCGCAGGGGACTGGAGCGCTATTTCTGAAAAAGGGAACTCAGCTTCACCCGTTATTTCACGGAGGGCGCCACGAGCGTTCGCGGCGTGCTGGAACGGAAAATGTCCCCGGCATCGTGGGTTTGGGGAAAGCCGCCAAGTTGGCCAGCGAGAGTTTCAATAACGGCGCGATCGAGAGACTTGCGGCGATGCGGGATCGGCTGCAACGTGTCGTTCTCAGCTGCATCGAAGGCACGACGGTGAATGGGGATGGTGCGCCGCGCGTTCCCAACACGGCTAACATTCGCTTCGACGACATCGAAGGTGAATCCCTGGTCATTGCGCTGGATCTAAAAGGGCTGGCGGTATCAACCGGCGCGGCGTGCTCGTCTGGAGCCATTGAACCTTCGCACGTGCTGATCGCGCTGGGACTCAGGCCGGAACAGGCGCGCGCCAGCATTCGTTTCAGTTTGGGGAAGCAAACCACGGAAGAGGACATCGATTTCGCAATTCAGCTACTGCCGGAAACGGTGGCGCGCCTCCGGGAATTGTCGCCGGCGTACAAGAAGCAAACGATTTCTACTTAGCTGTTCATGCCCTGGAGTGAGATACCTAAGTTGACCACAGAGACCATCGCGGTAGCCATGTCGGGCGGTGTGGATTCTTCCACCGTTGCGGCCATGCTGCGCGCCGAGGGGCATAGCGTCATCGGCCTGACCATGCAGTTGTGGAATCAGCGCCGGTTGGCGGGGCGCGACGGCATGCCCGAGTCAGTGCAGGGGCGCTGCTGTTCGCTCGATGACGTCTACGATGCGCGCCGGGTGGCGCAGCACATCGGCATTCCGTATTACGTGGTCAATCACGAGGACAGCTTCGAGCGGGACGTGATTCGGCCATTTATCAGCGAGTATCTTTCTGGGCGAACGCCAATCCCCTGCAGCCTCTGCAACAATCATCTCAAGTTCGAGCAGTTGCAACTGGTGGCCCGGCAGATTGGCGCCGAGCGCGTCGCCACCGGTCATTACGCGCGCGTCGCCTTCGATGCAAGCCGGCAGCGCTGGTTTCTCAAGCGCCCGGCGGATCACAGCAAGGATCAAACTTACTTTCTATTCGGCCTGACTCAGGAGCAACTCAGCCGGACACTGTTTCCGCTGGGGGATATGACCAAGCCCGAAGTTCGCGAATGCGCCCGCCGCCACGGGCTGGCATTGGCGGAGAAGCCGGACTCACAAGAGATCTGTTTTGTCCCGGGTGGCGACTACAAGCGCTTCATCGACGCGTACCTGGCTGAGCAAGGAGAGTCGTTGCCCGACACCGCGGGCGAACTCGTCACCACGAACGGCGAAGTCATCGGGGAGCACGCCGGTGTTCACAACTTCACCGTGGGTCAGCGTAAGGGGCTTGGCGTGGCGACGGGATCGCCTCTCTATGTCATCCAGATCAGCGGTGCGGATAAGCAGGTGGTCGTGGGGAATGATGAGCATCTCTACTCGCGCACACTGCGGGCGCGCCGAGTGAACTTGATTTCCCTCGCAGAGATTCGCGAGCCGATGCGTGTGTCTGTGAAGATTCGGCACCGGCATGAACCGGCTCCGGCGATTATCGAGAATACGGGCGAGGACGAAATCCTGGTCACCTTTGACCAGCCGCAGCGCGCCATCACTCCCGGGCAGGCTGCTGTGTTCTATGACGGCGATATAGTGGTTGGCGGCGGCTGGATCAGCTAGCGAGAGAGTAGAAGGTAGATGCGCTGCTTGTTCGAAGCTTGTCAGTACGAGTGCTTCGGAAGATGGCTCTTCTTCACACTTTGCCGGTACATCTTGTCCTGTGCCTTCTTCTGCTTCCTCAAATACTTTTCTTCCGCCTTCTGGTGTTTTCGGGTTGCGCTCCGTGTGGCGCGGGTTTCGGGATATACGGGCTTAACGGGATAGGGCGGTTTGTCGGGATACGCAGGCTTGTTTTTTTGCGCCCCTGCAGGCATGGAGAATGCCGAGCAGCACAAGGCCAGGCAGAAGATGGCGGCAAGTTGTTTCATAGAGTCTTAGAACTACCCACAGGTACTCGGATAAGTCTACCTGAGGCGGAATGTTTGGCTATGGCTCGTTAGTGTAACCAGCCCGCAGGTAACCAGCCCCGCAGACGGCAGACTCAATCTATTTCGTAGGGCCGGAACCAGACTGTGGCAGCGGATTGATGAGCGTCAGTTCCCCTGCGCGCAAGGATTCCATGAACGATTTTCCGGTCTTGTCTAGCTTCTCTTCCAGCCGTGCGGTGCAGTCACATCCGTCACAAGCCCAGGGTTCAGTGCCGTTGTGGTCGCGGCATTTGCGCCGGTCATGCGCGTCCTGGACACGGGTGAGGTCGAAAAACTGTTCCCAGTAGGGCCGCTCTTCCTGTAGCGGCGTTGGGCAGTAGCAGATCTCCACCCAGCGGGCGGTCTGATCTTCGCAGAACCGAGCGTCTTGCATGTTGCGGAGATATTCGCCTTCGGCGACCGATCCATGACCCAGGGCTCCGGAGTCGATTGCTTTCAGCAAGTCGGCTTCTCGATCGGGTTTTACGCGGGCTCGCACCAGGTAACGCATAATCCCATGGTAACTCGGAGCCCACACATGTAGGGACAGCCGCCATAGGCTGTCCAGCCGAGAGTAGCTCGGCAGCGTTGACTTACTCGAGAACTGCAGGTCTGCGCCCTGCCGGACAGCTGATGGCGGATGTCCCTAGGGTTATTGCAGGCCGGCCTGGGCGATCATTGCCTGGAATTGATTCCTGGTGCGCATGTCGATGGACTGCGCAACCAGCTTGCCTTCACGGTCGTAAACGAAGCTTTTGGGGATTCCTTCCACCTGGAAAAGATCGTTTACCTTTCGGCCGGGGTCGAGCAGCACGGGATAGGTAATTTTTTGTTCCGCGATGAAGGGCTGAACTTTTGCGGCCTCCTCATCGGAAATGGAAACGACTACGAATCCCTGATCTTTGTACCTGTCGTAGAGCGCTTGCAGATCGGGCATCTCTTTGCGGCACGGTGGACACCACGTGGCCCAGAAATTTACCAGCACGACCTTGCCTCTGAGATCCCGCAGATGCCAGGGGTTGCCCTGCAGGTCAGAAAGCGTGAAGTCGGCCTGTTGTCGCGCAGCGTCGGCAGCCTCGAGTTTAGAGAGCGCTTGGGCGAACTGAGGACTGTCCGACTGCGCCTGCATGTGCTCGTAACGGACCAGCGATGCAAGCGACAGGTAAAGGTCGTCCGGTTGTCCGGCCTTTCCAGCGGGAGGCTGTTCTTGTAAGGCGGAAGCCAACGTGGTCGTTACTTCCTGCAGAGTCTCACGACCAAAGTCTCCCTCCGTAGAAAGGTTTGCCAACGCTCCGGCCAACTTCAGTTTGTTGGGAACGATCGGAAGCTGGCGGATCTGGAGGGCCAGTTCCTTCGTGGTGCGTGCCCGGACTGTATCGTCGAGTTTCCGCAGCCCTTTGATCTGATCGGCGATGGGCTGTTCCTGGGCGCTCCATACGGTCTTCTGTTGTGCGGTAACAGAAAGCGTGAGAAAGAGAATGACACTTACGATGAGATAGCGGGAAAGGGCGGAATGCATAGATCTCTTGTCTGGCTCAGGAAGAGGAATGACGGGCGTTGA
>QHVR01000090.1 GCA_003223595.1 Acidobacteriota bacterium | reverse complement strand
TGCGCCGATGATTCCCCAGAAAAGCACGCGGTGCTGCTGCTCTTCCGGAACGGAAAAGTACTTGAAGATGACAAGGAATACGAAGAGGTTGTCGATACTCAAGGACAGTTCGAGAACGTAGCCAGTGAGGAATTCGAGACTGCTCTGAGGATCCTGCCAGAGATAGAGCCCGCCCGCAAAGAGCAATGCAAGCGCCACGTACATGGCGCTCCAGCCCAGCGCTTCGCGAAAACGCACCACATGACCGGAACGGTGAAAGACCTTCAGGTCGAGCACCAGCATGCCGAGCGCGAAAAGATTGAAGAGAATCCAGAAGTAGAGCAAGGGACGGCCCTGGAAATGCTTAAGAATTGTTACTACTTGATGGTTCCATGTAAAACCGATGCGTGCCGGGCTTGTGATTCAACGATGGGTGGCTCATTTTTGCCGTCCTCGTTTGCCGCTGACCCAGTCTTCCCAAATGCCATTGGCCTTCATCATTTCTACGCTCTTGCTCTCGCGCATGGTCTGCTCGATCTGATCATGGGTGAGACGCGGACCAATTTTCTGATCCAGATTCGCCAGTTCTAACGCCAGTAAGGCGGCCTCGGCCACGTGCTTCTTCAACTGGCCAAAATCGACTTTGTCATAGGTGTCCGAGACGGCGTGATAGTTCTCCAGGTAGTTGGCTTCTTCCTGGTCGGCGACGAAAGTGGGAACTCCCTCCAGCATGAAATCGAAGTGATCCGTTCCCCACTCCATATTCGTTTCCACGTCGTTGACGCCAAACTGCGCGAGTGGAGCGAGCAGTTGCTTGGTGGAGGAGACGAGGTCGCTGCGACCCCCGACCGAAAACCCCGTGGTCTTTCCCGTCCCGGAGTCATAGATGATCACGCCGGCGGCTTTGTCGAGTTCAGCTCTGTGATGCGATGCGTAGGCGCGCGAACCGAGCAGTCCCTGCTCTTCTCCGGAGAAAAGGATGAAACGAATGGTCCGGCGCGGCAGTACTTCGGAGGCTTTGATGGCCCGAAGCGCATCGATGACAAGGGCGGCATTGCAGCCGTTGTCGAGGGCCCCGGTCCCGAGATCCCAGGAATCGAGATGGGCGCCGATAACCACGAACTCGTCGGGCTTTTCTGTGCCACGGAGTTCGGCAATGACGTTGGAGGATTTTATGGGTCCGCCGACCTGGTTGGGGATGGAAAGATCGGCCCAGACCAGATTCTTGTTCGCGAGCAGGCGCGCCATCCGTTCGCCGTCTTCCCGCGCCACAATGACCATGGGTATTTTGTCGATCTCGCCGGCACCAGAGTTGGTGTGGCGATACAGGATGTCATGCTCGCGAGTGGCCATGAAGGCGATCGCCTTGGCCTTGGCTTTGACGGCGCGGTCAACGATTGGCGGGGCATTCGCGTATTCGGCAAACAGATCGGCCCAGGTCTTCAGGACCGTGGTGTGTACGAGAAGAATCTTGCCCGTAACATCACCTGCCTTCTGGAAATCGGCGTCGCTTCCCTCGCCCACATCGATTACCGGGACGTGCTTCACCGGAGTCAGTGCTGGCGCCCAGGCCACCGAAACCGCGCGCACATGGAAAGAGGAGAGCACGGTTGCTCCGCCCACTCGGGTGGGGCTGAGTTCATAGGCGGTGGTTGCGGTCATCTCCGTGGCGGCTTCGGACCAGGAGTTTGGAATTTCGAAACTCTCCGCATGCACGCTGTCGGCGCCTGCCGCGGTGAAGGCCTGCATACCCCACTGCACCGCGTGCTGCATGGCGAGAGTACCGGGCACGCGGCCTCCGACCTCGTCGGTTAAGCGGCGGAGGTTGGCTTCCAGCGGAGAAGGCTGTAGAGCTACCTGGATGATGTGGTTGGCGTCAGCGTTGGAATCGGCGGGGGGAGTTGCGGAGAAAACAAGAACAGTCAGAATGCAAACGAAGAAAAGAGTTTTCGCAGTTCGCATAGGGTGTGTGCATTAGAAACGAAATTGTACGAAAGAGCAAAGTGAACTTGACCACTCTCAGCGAACTCCCCCACGTTAAACGTCGCCAAGACGCGACGTTTAGAATGGGGCACCGTCCATCTCGCGATCAGGTCTTGCGAATCACTTGGGCGGGAGCGGGTCCATCTTGTCCAGGATGCGTGCGCTCTCGAGCATGGTCTGGCCGACGATTTTCAGGCTTTCCGGGCTGAGCTTATCGATCGTATCTTGAGGACTATGCCAGAACACGTTGTTGTAGCCGTAGTTGAAGTCGATCAGATCGACGCAGGGAACGCCACGCTTCACGAAGGGGAGATGATCGTCCGCCATGGGCAGGGTACGGCTGAAGAAATGTGACTGGTAGCCGAGGCGCTTGGCGGCTTCGTAGACGACGCTCTGCAGCCAGGGGGTGGAGTTGCCGTCGCGATCTACATTGAGGTCGGCGTCGCCGGTCATGTCGGCGAGCAGAAATGCTTTTACCTTCTTCAGCGTGCCGTCGGCCTGCCACTTCTCTGCCAGATGCGTGATGCCATAGAGCGCATCGGACATGAAGTCGACTTCGGTGTCGGGCTTCATGGCTTCTTCGGCATCGTCCCAGACCAGCCAGATGCTGTAGCCGTCGCGCTGCTTGCCGCGCAGTTGGTTGGCGATCTCCAGCAACAGCGCGCTCGAGGAAGCGCCATCATTGGCTCCTACATAAGGAGTATTCCGCAAAGGGTAATTCGTATCGTAATGACTGGCAAAGATGATGATGCCATCTTTCTTGCCGGGGAATTTGGCGACGATGTTGTGGACGGGGAACTTACCGATATTCGTATCGGCGGTGAAAACGTCGTTTTCGACCTCATCCCCCGTGAGGTGGGCGCTGATGTATTCTTCCACCTTTTTGTGGCTGGCGCTGTTTAAGGGACGCGGGCCGAATTTCACGATCTCTTTCGTGTATTGCATGGCGCGGGCGGCATCGAAGGCGGGCGCCGGGCCGGTATCAGTTGGAAAGTTGATGTTTACCGGTTCCGCTGGTGCGGGAGGCGAGGCGGGCTGATTCTGAGCGCTACCCTTCTCACGATCGCAAGCCAGCAGCATCAGCGCCGAGGCCAGCACGATCCAGGTTACGGATTTACCCGGGCTCATTTTGCCGCCTGTTTCTCTCGGCGAGCGGCGCGGGTCTTGGGATGGACCAGCCATGCCACACCGATGCTCACCGCATAGAGCGCGATCATTGGTGCGGCAAAGATGCACATATTCAGGATGTCTGTCGTAGGCGTAACAATGGCCGCAAGAATGAAGATCACCAGGATCGAGTAGCGGAAGTTCTTCAGCATGAACCCGGCGCTGACAATGCCCATCAACGAAAGGAAGAAGACCAGGATGGGCATTTCGAAAATCAGGCCCATGCCGAGAATGATGCTCAGGAAAAGCGAAGTGTACTCGCCGATGGTGATCATCGGCTGGAATTGCTTGCCGAAGTTGATCAGGAAATTCAGCGCCGCAGGATAAACAATTTTGTAGCCAAACAGACCGCCGCAAACGAACAGCGTGATGGTCGAGACCATGAAGGGCACGACATACTTCTTTTCCTTACGGTACAGTCCCGGCGAGATGAACATCCATACCTGGTAAAGAACGAACGGAGACATGAGGAACAAACCGGCGAGCGCGGCAATCTTCAAGTAAAGATTGAAGGGCTCGGTGGGGTTCAGGTACACCAGCTTTTCCGCCATCCCGTTGGCTCTCAGGGCATCGATGATCGGCCGCTGCATGTATTCGTAGATCTTCTCCACCTTCCACCAGCAGGCAAAGAAACCAACGGCAACGGCTGCAATCGAGTACACAAGACGGCGGCGGAGTTCCTCGAGATGATCGAGGAAGCCCATGGTGGGCATCGCGTCTTTTTCTTCTTCGACGGGAGGGACTTCCGCGACGTCAGGCATGGGATTCCTGGGAACTGGAGGATGTCAGGGCATCGGATTGAGCGGTGTCAGCGGGCGAAGCGGGGTCAGCGCTGGGGTGAGCGGCCTCGGTGGCGCCGGGCTCAGATCCATTGGATCGGGCCGGGGAAGCGAGCTCCTCATTGGAAGCCGCGAGGGTTGCGGGAGGTTCCGACGGTGTGGTCTCAGTTTGTGGCGAAGTCCAGCTTCGGCTGGTAGTGCCTTCGACGCGCGGATACGGGGGCAGAATCGTCGGGTGCTTGTCGACCTCAAGCTGGGAGATCTCCTGCTCGATCTGCGACTTGAATTCGTTGGAGGCACGGCGAAACTCATTCATGAACTTGCCGACCTGGCGCGCGATTTCCGGCAGCTTCTTGGGCCCAAAGATGACGAGGGCCAGGAAGAACAGGAAGATCGTTTCAGAAAAACTCATACGGGCCATCATATAGCCCCGGTGGCGAAGGCGGCAATTGGCGGGATTGTTGTCGGTTCATGACCCGACAGCCGTTATAGGCGGTGATTGGTTCTTTTAGCGCGTGCCATTCCCCGGTGAGACTACCCTGCCGTACTCCGTCGCGCGGCTGAGGCGATCGAACATGCGCCAGGTTGCAAGCGAGACTTTGCTGATGGCGTCTTCGCCGTCGCGCTCATTGCGCAAGTAGCCCGTCATCACGCAGATCACGTACGGGCGTCCCTCAACAAAGACGATTCCGGAATCGTTGCGGACCGCTTCCAGCTCTCCCGGCTTGTTGGCGACCTTCAGGTCCGGTGGCAACTCGCGGGGGATGAAAGAGGCTTTGCCGGTACTCAGCGTTTTGAAAAAATCTGACGTGGATTCTTTGTTGAGGACCTTGCCGTGATAGATGGCATCCAGCAACTTAGGTCCATCATCTTGCGCCGCAAACGGGTGTGGCTAAGGCCAAGCGAGTCCAGCATGGCATTCACGTTCTGCATGCCGACTTTGTCGATCAGGACATTGGTCGCGGAATTGTCGCTGACCGCAACCATCATCGTAGCCAAGTCATGCAGGGTGACCCGAGTGACTCCTGGTGTCAGGCCGTTCATGATGTCACTGTCGGGCACGAGATCGGATGATTGCACGGTGTAGAGATCGGTGACTTTGAGTTTCCCCTGCTGAGCCTCGAGATAGAGATTCGCCAGAACCGTGATCTTTATCGAACTGGCCTGGGCGAATACTTCGCTTTCGTGCAGGAAGAAATGATCGCCGGTCGTTAGGTCTTCGATGGCGATGCCCATAACGCCGTCGAGATGCTGATCGATTTCCTGGATCTGAGATTCCAGTTTCTGCCAGAGGATTTGCTGCTTGCCCGCGGAGGGAGCTGCACTTTGCGCAACGCACGCGGAAACCAGAAGGAAGACGCAGACTAGGGATCTCAATGGGTCGCTCCTAAAGGCAGGAATTGTAGCAGTGGGTTCAACTAGCCGTTGATCTTGGCCTCGCGCAGCTGCTTCACCGCGCTTTCGGAGCTCACGGGCGAGTAGTAAACCTCTTTGAACGTGTAGGAACGCGCCTTGGAAGCGATTACGGGCAGGATCTCGATGTGCCAGTGATAGTCCTCGTCGATGGTCTTCCAGTAGCCGAGATTCTTCGAGGGATGGCTGCTGCTGGGAGACGTGTGCAACACCAGGTGAAAGTCTTCGGTGATGGAGCGAATGCGCTGCAGGGTGCGGCGCAACAGGGCTGCCAGATTGACGCGCAGGCCGGGCTTATTGAGGCCAGTACGCTCGAAGGACGACTCGCGGCAGGATCCAGGTTTCATAAGGGACGCGGGGCGCATAGGGCCCCAACGCCAGGTAATCTCCGCGGCTTTCGATGACGCGCTGGGCCTGGCGCTCCTCCTGCTGAATGATGTCGCAGAAAACGCAGCGCTCCTTGCTGGTGAAATACTCGCGTCCGGCGCGCAGTTCATAAAGCACCCGGCGCGGAACGAACATGGTCGCAGTCAGCTGCGACGTTGGGTGAGAGAACTCCTGCCCCGCATTCTTGCCGAAATCTTTGAACAGGCTGACGTACTTAAAGCGGGCATCGCGCTTCAGATCGAGGATGCGCTCGGCGGCGAGGCGGAGGAAATGCGCGATTTCTTCGTCGGATGCATTCCAAAGGTGACGATCATGAGTCGGATTTTCCACCAGCACTTCGTGCGCGCCGACGGAAGTCATGCAATCGTAGATGCCGTCGCCGCGGCGCCCGGGCTCCCCCTCGATACGGTAGAGCGGACGGGGATGCACGACCGAGCGTGCGGACCACGGATCTCCAGGGGCATCCGGAGACGCCGCGATCACCTGTTGCGCCGTCGCTGCTTCACAAAAACAGCAGGGGGCGTCCAGGCGCGGCATGGCATCTGCCGGATCATCCCCGGTAATCACCCACGAGCGCGTGATTGGATCCTTCCGCAGTTCCATAATTTAAAAACCCTGAACAACAAAGGAGAACACTGCCGCGTGGAGGAGTCAACTCACGCCGCACATCATCGTGAGCTGCGTGCGCAGGGACACTGAAAGCAGCGAGTCGCTTTGTTATAATCCGCCGAAGCCCGCCCGATGAATGAGCCGTCCACTCCGCTGATGCGGCAGTACGCTGCCGTCAAGAAAGAGCATCCCACGGCACTTTTGTTCTTCCGGCTCGGAGATTTCTACGAGCTGTTCTTTGAGGACGCCGTGGTAGCCGCCAAAGAAC
>QHVR01000089.1 GCA_003223595.1 Acidobacteriota bacterium | reverse complement strand
GTAGTCATTAAAAAATCCAGTAGAAATCGTGTATGGAACGCATTAAGGCGCCCCAATTCTAGCACGCTGAGCCCGCTGAATCTGTGTTCGAAAGCCGCCGCCGCGATGCTGCACGCTATCAGGAGTCATCGTCCTGCTCGAATCCAATCGCCACATTTCTGATCATTTAACCGGCCACTCAATGGCCTTCTTATCCGCGCTCATTTCGTGATACCGAATGACGGTCGGCTTTTGCCCAGAAGTGACCGCGAAGTCGAGCCAGCCGCGCGCGCATTGTTTGGGCTTCAGCGGCGTTCTCTCCAGGGTAGGCTGTTTTTTGGAACCATACGAGCCAATGGCTCCTCCGTCAGCAAAGTGGACCTGGAAAAACGACGGAAAGGCGAAACTATCCC
>QHVR01000088.1:499-4769 GCA_003223595.1 Acidobacteriota bacterium | reverse complement strand
CATTCCAGTGCCTCCAAATGGTTTTGGCCAAGATGGCTCGATAATAACCCGACCGGCGTTTTCATCGGACACAAACGATGCCTTTGCTGATGACCTCGACTGGTAAAAGACGCCGCTGGCCTTGGCTCATCCTAGTGCTCGCCGGCGTGACTTTGTTTGTCGTAGAAGCGGGACGAATTCTGGTAGTCAATGCCCCGCAAAAATCGGACTTGATCGTAGTCTTGGCAGGGGAGACCGACCGCCGGCCTGCACTGGCGCTCGATCTGCTGCACCACGGCTACGCCCCGCGAATTCTGCTCGATGTTCCTGCGTCCACCAGAATCTACGACTCCACGCTCACGCAGATCGCGGCCGATTACGTGCGAAAACTTCCGGGCGCATCGCAGATCGCCATCTGTCCCATTGCTGGCCTGTCTACCCGGGACGAATCTCATGACGTGGCTACATGCTTGAGCGCCGAACATGGCGCCACACGGATTCTTCTGGTCACGTCCGACTATCACTCTCGCCGTGCACTCAGCATCTTCCGCCATGATATCCGGGGTAGATATTTTTCCGTTGCCGCCGCGCACGACGATTCACAGTTCGGAGTTCGCTGGTGGACTCACCGGCAGTGGGCCAAGATCTGCCTGGATGAATGGCTCCGCCTCATCTGGTGGAATGCTGTCGAACGCTGGCGCCACTGAGTGTGCGGGCAGTTTTCCACCGATAAGACACTTTCGTGCCTCGAAAGGCATTGACCGGCAGGGAAGAGGCAGGTACGATTCCGAGGCATAGCACGAAATCTGGGCGTACAAGTCATCTCCCGAGGACGGAAGAGTGGCCAAATTGGGGACTGTTCAAAAGATCCTGGCAGGCACGCTGAGCGTGATCTTTCCGCTGTCCATGTTTGCCGCGGACACGCCGGGCGCCATGGTGTACAGCCACGGCACGGCGACGGTGAACGGCAACAGCATTTCGCGCTCCTCCGCGCTGTTTCTCGATGACGTCGTGCAGACCCGGGCGGATTCAGTCGCCAACATCAGCGCGACTGGCAGCAGCGTGATCGTGCTCAACGATTCTCTGGTGCAGTTCGAGGGCAGCCGGGTGAAATTGGAGCACGGCGGAGTCACCGTCTCGACCTCGAAGTTGATGTCTGCGCGCGCCGGCTTGATTACAGTGCTGCCGGCCACGGCCGGTTTGACCGAATTTGAAGTGCGCGATGTGGACGGCACTGTGCAGATCACGGCCCGTAAGGGCGACCTGACCATCAGTGATGCGAACGGAGCGACCCTGCTAGCGCAGGGACAGCAGACCACGCGGGACGAGGGTACATCGCAGGATGATTCGCAAGCGCAGCCCAGTTCTAAGAAGAAGCGCAAGAAACCCGCCGCCGGCACATCTCCAGGCGCTTCGGGAGGGATTCTGAACTCTCCCATTGCAGTCGGCGCGGGTGGCGCCTTGATCGTAGGTGGGGCGATCTGGCTGTTGACCAAGAGCGACGACCCTGTCAGCCCCGTCAATCCGTAATGAAGCGGGGCGCCTGACTCAGGCATTCCCCCTGTGAACCTCTGTGCCCCCTGTGGTGCCCAGATCACCGTCCCGAGTGATCCGCTTCACAGAGTCCGGTGATACCACGTGGTGTATGTACAGTCTTGTACATGGGAATGTTCCTGAAGGAACACTTTGCCCACTTTAGCTTCTGATTCCGAGCACATCCAGCGCGCCTGATACACTACGCGCGATGCCGACGCGGCCTCCACTGCCACGCTCGTTTCTCTGGCTGCTGCCGCTCTCTTTTGCTCTGCAACTTGCTGCCATTGGATTGCTTCATCAGTATCGCGTTCGCCCTGGCCACGATCACTTCGAATTCGGATGGGAGATGGGGCGCGTCGCGCGCTCCATCGCGCAAGGCCACGGCTTCAGCAGCCCCTACGAAGGAAATACTGGCCCCACCGCCTGGGAGCCGCCGCTCTATCCATATCTCCTGGCGGGAGTGTTCAAGCTGTTCGGCATCTACTCGCAGCGCTCTGCGTGGGTGCTGCTGAGCATCAACAGCCTGTTCGCCACCCTCACCTGCATTCCCATCTACTGGATCGCGCACCGAACGTTCGGAGAACGAGTAGCGATCTGGTCCGCGTACGCGTGGGCGTTGAATCCTTATGTCTGGTACTGGTCGATACACTGGATCTGGGACACAACCTTCACCCCGCTGGTTCTCACCTGGATATTTCTGCTAGCACTCGATTTGAGTTCTGTAGCCCCGGACGCCCTCGTCCGCGGTCGGCGGAACGCCCATACGGCCGTATGGATCCTCTTCGGCGCTCTGTACGCCATTGGCGCCTTGGCAAATCCCACCATGCTGGCCTTCCTCCCGTTCTGCGGCCTGTGGATCTGGCGCCAAAGATTCCGCCAAGGCCTGCCTTCCCTCGGTGGCGTAGTGCTGTCCTCGCTGGTATTCTTCGCGGTGCTCTCCCCCTGGGTGGTCCGCAATTACGAAGTCTTCCACCGCTTCGTCTTCCTGCGTGACGACTTCGGTCTGCAACTGCGCCTTGGAAACGGCCCCTACGCCGACGGCATATTGATGGCCTACCTGCAACCCAACCTGAACAAACTGGAACTGGAGAAATTTCAGAATGAAGGCGAGCTAGCGTACGCCGAATCGTGCAAGCGCCAGGCGTTTGATTGGATCAGGACGCATCCCGCACGGTTCGCGCTCATCAGCCTGAAGCGGTTCTTCTATTACTGGAACGGAGTGCCCAGAGAGACCAACAGCGTAGCTCCTGTCGATTTCCGCACGTCAGGTTTCTTGGCCACGTCGGTGCTTGCCTTATGGGGAGCGATTCGCGCCCTGCGCCAGAAGAGGTCAGGAGCGTGGCTTTTCGCGGGCCTGATCATTTTCTATCCTGCGATCTACTACTTTGTTTACCCGCACGCGCGCTACCGCCACCCCATTGAGCCTGAACTGACGATCCTGATCGTGTTCCTGATTTTTGAAGCGGTGCGGCCATCAGGGGCTAAAGCCCCTGACATTTCGCTCGTCTGACGCGGCCCTAAAGCGCCGCTCTTCCACTCTCACACCGGTATTCACGCATACTGCCAACGCCGCGGCTGTGAGACAATTCCGAGTTTCCAAACGCGCATGCAAGTCTCGGTGGTAATCATCACCTATAACGAAGAGGCCAACATCGGGCGCACGCTCGCCAGCGTGCAGCCGCTGGTCGCGGACGGCAAAGGAGAGATCATCGTAGTCGACTCCGGCTCAACCGACCGCACGGTAGAAATTGCGCAATCGTATGGCGCAAAAGTATTCGTTGAAGAATGGAAGGGCTATGCGCAGCAGAAGAATTCAGCGATCGACAAAGCTGCCGGCGATTGGATTCTGAGCCTCGACGCCGACGAGGAAGTTGATTCCGAGCTAAACGAAGAACTCACGCCGCATCGCGGCGACAATTTGCCAAGAGCCTCAGGCGAATGGCGATTCACCACGGAACAGTCCAGAAACCCGGAGTGTCTCAACGGAGCCCCCGTCGCTTTTCTGGTCCGGCGCAAAAACTACTTCCTTGGTCGTTGGATCAAGCGCGGAGGTTTCTGGCCCGATTCCAAGCTGCGACTGTTCCGTCGCGCCGAAGGACGGTTTGAGGACCGTGCCGTTCATGAAGACGTCCGAGTCAATGGCCCCCGCAAATTGATTGCGCGGGGCGCACTTATCCATCACTCCTACCCCACTCTCTCCGACTACATCGAGCACATGAACCGTTACTCCTCGCTCGGCGCGGAGATGGTTGTCGCTAAAGGCAAAGTTCGCTTCAGCTTCAGCAACATCGTCCTGCGACCGCTCTTCACTTTCATCTACAACTATCTTTTCCGCCTGGGATTTCTCGACGGCCGCGAAGGGCTGCTACTGCACCTCTATCACGCGGTGTACGTCTCGTGGAAATACGCGAAAGCCTGGGAGCTAAGCCGGAAGAAACCTGACTGAATCGCCTGCGCTCCTCTGTTCCCCTGTGCTGAATAGTCTGCCTCCAACCGACCGGTCGGCGTCACAGCTTGCTCCAACTGCCGCGCCTTCCCTATCATCCAAATAGAGCATTGGGGATCGCATGGACAAGAAGCCACAAGTCGCCGAGAGTCCAATCGCAGGCGTATTCGAAAACCGCCATCCGTCGGAGGCGGAGAAGAAGTGGGCCGAGAAGACTCTGGGACCCACTCTGGAAAAGGCTCCAGAGCGCCCCATCGGCGCGCCTACGGGCGTAAATCGCGACGAGCACGGCCGCGCTCGTTTCACCAC
>QHVR01000088.1:0-456 GCA_003223595.1 Acidobacteriota bacterium | reverse complement strand
TACGACACGCACCTGAATCATCCCGGACAGCCGCCGTTCACCCGCGGCATTCATGCCAGCGGCTACCGCGGCAAGCTTTGGACCATGCGCCAGTTCTCCGGCTTCGCCTCGCCGGAAGAGACCAACCGCCGCTACAAATATCTCCTTGAGCATGGTGGCAGCGGACTCTCCGTAGCTTTCGACCTGCCCACACTGATGGGCTACGACTCGGATCATCCCGCCAGCGAAGGCGAGGTCGGCAAGTGCGGCGTCGCCATAGACTCACTCGAAGACATGGAGATCCTGTTCAGCGGCATCGATCTGGAGAAGACCACTGTATCGATGACCATCAATTCACCCGCCTCGGTGCTATGGGCGATGTATTTGGTCGTCGCCGAGAAGCAAGGCGCGGACTGGAAGAAAATTTCCGGCACCATTCAGAACGATATTCTCAAGGAATACATCGCGCAGAAGGAA
>QHVR01000087.1 GCA_003223595.1 Acidobacteriota bacterium | reverse complement strand
AAGGATTTTTCCGCATTCGGGGCGGCATTGAGTCGGCGATCGCTCGCGGTCTCGCCTACGCTCCTTATGCCGACCTGATCTGGTGCGAGACTTCGCACCCCGACATGGCCGAAGCCAAGCAATTCGCACAGGCAATCCGGTCGCAGTATCCGGACAAGATCCTGGCCTACAACTGCTCTCCCAGCTTCAATTGGCGGAAGAACATTGACGAAGCCACCATTGCCCGCTTTCAACCCGAATTGGCGAAGATGGGATACAAATTCCAGTTCGTGACACTGGCCGGATTCCACGCCTTGAACCTAAGCATGTTCGAACTGGCCCGCGGCTACAAACTTTCGGGCATGACCGCCTACACCCGGCTGCAGGAAAAAGAATTCAGCCGCGAGGCCGAATACGGGTACGAGGCCGTGAAACATCAGCGCTTCGTGGGCACGGGGTATTTCGATCAGGTGCAGCAGGTCATCAGCGGAGGCCTGTCTTCCACGACCGCGCTGACCGGATCGACTGAATCCGAGCAGTTCCATGGAATCAAGCACCAGGTTCATCCGGAAAAGGGGCCCGATGCGGCCTGCCAGCCGATTTTGGGCCATTGTCCGCAGGCGCCGGTGAACATCGACCTTGGTTCAGAGGACATGCTACTGCCGTCTGGGGACTAACGTTCGCAGCAAAGCAAGCTCATGCTGCGGAAGGGGCCGGGTTCCGGGAACCCGGCCTTTTTTTGTGGCCACGAACCATGTAGTCCGGAACCCACTGGTCCGGGCAGGTTTGCTGGAGAGTTTCTGCTGCTGGCCAACTGTATTGCTACTCGACACTCGCCTTAACGGGTGCGAACGCCTCCGATCGCAGGCGAGTGTGCCACGTCCAGAGTAGCGCGAGACCTATCAGTATCAGTCCAGTGCAAAGCCCAATCCAGATGCCCAATGCTCCCCATCCGAAGTAGAAGCAGAGCACGGAGCCAGCGGGAAGGCCGATGAACCAGTAGGCCACGAGATTGGCCAGCATGGGAGTGCGCGTATCCCCACTGCCGCGCAGGGCACCGGTAGCAACTGTCTGCACGCCGTCAAATAACTGGAACACGGCAGCGACCATCAACAACCGGGCGCCGACTCGAATCACAATCGGGTCCGGACTAAAGATGCGGGCGATCGGTCTGGGCAGAAGCAGAAAGAGCAGTCCCGTGCACGACATAAATCCGGCACCCAGCAGAACGGCTGACCATCCGGCCAGGTGGGCTTTGCCGGGATCGCCGCGCCCGATCTCCTGGCCAACGCGGACCGCCGCTGCGGAACTGATGCCCAGCGGAACCATGAAAGTGAAAGCAGCGCAGTTGAGTGCGATCTCGTGGCCGGAAAGCGGTACAGGTCCGAGCTTCGCGCACAGTGCCGTCGCGCCGGAGAAGGCTCCGATTTCGAGCAAAATCTGCGTCGCGGCGGGAGCACCGAGCGCGAGCAGTTGCCAGACGCGGCGCAGGTCGAGTGCGATCTCGCCCATCCACTCCGACCGGTCTCGTTTCCGCTCCACATAGACCACCGTGGCGAGCATGACCAGCGCCATGTAGATGCGCGCGAAACAGGTGGACCATCCCGATCCGGTGATACCCATCGCCGGAAATCCGAGGTGGCCGTAGATCAAAGCCCAGTTGCCGACGAAGTTGACCAGGTTCGCCGAAACGAGCGCGAACATGATGGGATGCACCACCGTGACTGCCTGCAGATACCTCCGCAGCCCGAAATAGCACAGCAGGGGCAGTGTTCCCCAGTTCAGCGCAGTTAAGAAAGGCCGCATGGGCTCGACCAGTTCGCCGCTCACTCCAAAGCGGTGCATCGCTGTCGGCCAGAAGGAAATCAGGAGCATGAGCAGTGGCGTCAAAGCAATCGCGAGAAAGAATCCGTTAACCAGGGAATGGCGCGCGTCCTGCATGTCCTCGCGGCCGTGTGCTTGCGCGACGAAAGTATCCAGCCCGAGCAGCAAGCCCGCGCCAAAAATTGCCACAATGTTGTACAGGCTTTGGCCGAGGCCCGTGGCGCCGATGGCCACAGCGCTGTTGGGAAGCCGGCCGACCATGATCGTGTCAACCACTCCCATGGTCATCCAGCCGATCTCGGCAAGCACCAGCGGCAAGGCCAACCGCAGTGTCGGCCGAAACTCGTTCTGGAGTGCACGAAGCGACGACATGGGATGGTCATTATGCCGAAAAGCGCCGTGCACCATCAAACAACAGAACAAATGACGCGTAGCCACAGCCTCTCAGGCTCTCCCAGTCGAGCAAAGTGCGATTGTCCTTTGAAGTCCGCGTGATACATTCAGCGCGAACGGTTATCGACAATGAGACCGACGACTTTTTTGCAAAGCATCAATCTTCGTCTCTGTGGGTTAATTCTCGTTCTGCTGCAGCTGGGTTCCGCGCAAGAGGCGAGCTTTCGCATCACTCCTCAACGTCCGGTGGAGGAATTGCGCGCAGAAGCTTTCAAAGCGCAGCCACCACGCGAGCAAGGAACGTTCCTCAAACCGAATCTGCTGGAGCTGGTCAAGCTCGATCCCAGCATCAAGCTCGACATCCGCTATGCCACTTCGAACAATTTTCTTGGAACGCCCGTATATACGCAGGCCCGCGCCTTCCTGCAGCGGCCAGCGGCAGAAGCCTTGCTTCGTGCCCATCGCGAACTCAACGCTCAGGGATACGGTTTGATCATCCACGATGGCTACCGGCCCTGGTACGTCACGAAAATCTTCTGGGATGCCACGCCAGCCGATAAAAAGATTTTTGTCGCTGATCCTGCTGAAGGTTCCAGACATAATCGTGGATGCGCTGTGGATCTGTCGCTGTATGACTTGAAAACGGGTGAGGAAGTGAAGATGCCCAGTGGCTACGACGAAATGAGCAATCGCTCCTTTGCCGACTATGCCGGGGGTACCGCCGATGAGCGCGCTCGCCGTGCCCTTCTCCGCCAAGCCATGGAGAAACAGGGTTTCACGGTTTACCCGCAGGAGTGGTGGCACTTCGACTACAAGGATTGGAAACAGTACCCAATCCTGAATGTAAAGTTCGAAGATCTCGGACAGTGAGATGTTTGTTGCAGCTCAACGCGGAGGAGCTTTAATGAATTCCGGCAGTTTCCAGCGATCGATCAACCGTTCATAGGCCGGCTTGGGTAGTTGCACCAACAAGGGCTTACGCGCTGGATCAAGCCAAACAAGCAATCTCTCCAGTTCGCTTTGTGACATGGCAGTGCATCCAGCCGTGCCTTGGCTGTTGCTATGCCAAATATGCAGGAAGACGCATGACCCGCCTCCCGGCTCCGGCGGATTGGCGTTGGCCCCCGCGACGATCCCATTGTGATCGACTACGATTCCCCATCGGTAAGACTCCCCGACGTCACGCATGTGCTCCGAGCTATTCCAGTCGGGGGCGACTACGGAACGGTCCACGATACGGTTGTAGTGCTTCGAGCCTGGGTCGTCGACGCATTCCGTGGATGGGTTCAGGTTCAGGTACTGCATCTTCAGTCCGCGCAGTGGCTCAGAAGCGTAGCCAAATGCGGTCCCTAGCGCGAATACGCCCGCGGGCGACTTGACATCTCCTTCTCTCTTGACCGGGTCGGATGCGATCCGGACAGTGGAATCATCGCCCGCCCTGAGGCCGATGCCCCAGCCCATGCCGTTTTTGCCGACTACAATAGAGATCGGCTCGCCCACGGGATGCCAGGTTTCCTGGGTACCGGAGCGCTCATATCGCTGCAACCGTCCTTCGACCGCGTTCCAGTTTGAAGTAGTGACCACGATCATCTGACTGGAGTGCGACAGAACATCGGATGTATCGGCGCCTCCCTTAGCAGACACACTCCAGGCCACGAAAGGAAGAAGGCAGAGGAGCAAGCAGGCAGAGTCCATCAGGACCAGTGTAAAGCGATATGACCAGGAACCGTTGACGTTCGCCAATTGACTCTGAAGGAAGATTATCGAGTACAATATTTGGGTACAGCTGCGGCAACCCCTTTTTAAGTAGTTCTAAGACGGCGCTTGGACTTCGATTGCTAGCAGGTGCCTTGGCTAAGTTATTGGTTTCAGAGCGGAAGTGGTGGAACTGGCAGACACACCATCTTGAGGGGGTGGCGCCGAAAGGCGTGGGGGTTCAAATCCCCCCGTCCGCACCATGAATTTTTTCGTCAGCAACAGATTCCAACATAGGTAGCTCCGGCTACCGGCAGGAAACATACGCACATGGTTTACGGCTTAATCGTCGCGATTCACATTCTGGTTTGCTTCTTCATCATCATTGTCGTTCTGCTGCAGAGCGGGAAGAGCGGCGACATCTCCGCAGCTTTCGGCGGACAAGGCAGCCAGACGGCTTTCGGTCCGCGCGGCGCGGCCAGTGCCCTTTCCAGGGCGACTACATGGTCCGCTATAGCGTTTATGATCACCTCCATCACATTGTCGGTGTATGTCAGCAAGCGTGGTGGACCCGGTTCTGTGCTTCAGGGTCTGAAGTCGCAGCCAGTTAAGACCCAACCCGCTCCGGCCCAGAATCCAGCGCCAACCACACCCACCAAGTAGATTCGGTTTACTCATCGTGAGCTAAATCATGGCCGTTTGTGCCGTGTCTTGCGCCCGAAGCCTGCCCATTTTGGGCCTGTTTTACAATCCTGCCCGGAGTACTGCATGCCGTGTAATTGTCTTTTGCCCTGAAGAGGATGTACCATCCAATGAGACGTTTAAGTGTGGAGGATTTGATATGTCTGATCGAGATAGTGGCACTAGTTTCGTATGGTTTCTGGCGGGACTCGGACTAGGAGCGCTGGCAGGAGTTCTATACGCACCGCGCGCGGGCAGCGAAACGCGCGACGCGATCCGGGCAAGAGCGGAAGAGGGCCGGGAGTTTGTGAAGAATCGCGCACGTGAAGCCCGCGACCAGGCATCGCAGTGGGCGGATAAGGGCCGCGAGAAGGTGACTCAGCAGAAAGAGCAGTTCCGGCAAGCGTACGAAGCCGGACGCCAGGCCTATCACGAAGCTACGGCGGAAACAGCACCCGGAAAGAACCTGTAGTCCTCGAGTCCGTGCCGGTTCTCCCTCCGGGCGCGGCCCTTCGCAATCTTGAGGGAGGAAGAACTATGGATATGCTGACGATCTTCGTTGCTCTGACGGCGATTGCCATCCTCTTGCAGGCGGGTCTGCTGCTGGGTATGTACCTCACCATGCGCAAGAGCACCGAGCGTATGGAAGCGCTGGCTAGTGAAGTCCGGACCAAAGTCCTGCCCACACTGGAGCAAGTGCAGGAAGTACTTACGGAGGTGCGTCCCAAGGTAACCACCATCGTCGCCAATGCCGAACACGCGACGACAGTCCTGCGCGGCCAACTGGAACGCATCGACGCCACCGTGAACGACGTAGTCGATCGGGCGCGCTTGCAGATTATTCGCGGTGATGAAATGCTCACTCGAACCATGGACCGCGTCGAGCAAACCACCGAGATCGTGCAGCGGACCGTCGTCTCTCCCGTTCGCCGAGTCTCCGGATTGATGCAGGGTATCACCGTGGGGCTGGAGTATTTTTTCGGGCGGGGCCGCAGAAACGGCGGCCGCGGAGAGCGCCGCCCGGTTCCTCAGGATGAAATGTTCATCTGAGTTGAATCTCTTCTGAAGCCCGTCACCCCATCTTGCTGAGCCAGGCCATGCAGTCTATGCACTCCGCACCCTCCCGTTCTCTTCTTGCAATTCTCATCCTCTTTCTCGCGATTCCTCTTTCCTCACAACAGAAGACGGTATGGAGCGCCCAGGAACAGCCCATCGCCGATCAGATCAAAGGGCTGCGGAAACTCGACGATACAGTCCGGGCACGCACCACGAAGGAACTGGCTCTCCAGATTCGCCAGCTTCCCGTCGTTCCAAACAAGTTGAACTTGGCCGGAGCCCTGGCCAATCTCTCTACCGA
>QHVR01000247.1 GCA_003223595.1 Acidobacteriota bacterium | reverse complement strand
AAATCTCAGGAGAAAACAATGGCTACGATTGTGGAACAGGATTTAAGGATCCAGGCAGCTGTAGCGGAATTTCGTGAAGAAGCAAGCACCACGAAGCGAGTGCTCGATCGCGTACCCGGCGACAAGTTGACATGGAAACCGCACGAAAAATCGATGTCGCTGGGCCAGTTGGCCTCGCATGTTGCGACCGTCCCCGGCGGTTTGGCGCGCATCCTGCAACAGGACAGCTTTGACGTAATGCAGGGATCTTTCGTACCCCCGCAGCCGAAGAATCTGGAAGAGATTCTTTCGGCCTATGATCAGAGTATGCGTGACGGAGAGCAATTTCTCTCCGACTTAACCCCGCAGCAGGCGAACGCGATGTGGCACCTGC
Organism: Acidobacteriota bacterium; assembly: GCA_003223595.1. Classification (GTDB taxonomy): domain Bacteria; phylum Acidobacteriota; class Terriglobia; order Terriglobales; family Acidobacteriaceae; genus Sulfotelmatobacter. The sequence continues at coordinate 8,888 of QHVR01000247.1, read as the reverse complement.
GCAAAGGGAACAAGGAGCTATTTGCCAGGCCGCGCATTGAGGTCGTACGCACAATTATGCTGAATCACTGGTACCACCACCGCGGCCAGTTGTCAGTGTATTTGCGGCTGCTGGAGGTTCCAGTCCCAGTAATCTACGGCCGCAGCGCCGACGAGGATCCGTTTGCCTGAAAGAAGATGGCGGATCGACCCGCGCATAGAGTCCCGGACGCCTTCGTCCGGGCTCTTCTCTTTCCGGCGTAGTGTCTAATTCATGTCGCGCATCGAGCATGCCCCCGGCCCGCGCGGATCGCCGCAGGATCCGCATGGCCCGGCGGGCGCTGCCGACGGCGATGAACCCTTGGCCGATACGGCAAAAACCGACAGCTGTGGTGCAAGCTTTTTGGTGTGGCACTTCGGGCACTCCGCTTTCTCTTTGCCGTACACGAGCGCCTCGAACTGGTGATGGCATTCCTTACAGATGTATTCGAAGATAGGCATGGGAACTCTCGCTCAATATTAGAATAGATTCGTGGGGAGTTCGCAAATTTCAAAAGTTGGGACGCGAGGTCAACCCGATCCTCGGGAGCAACGGCCCGCGTTTCGCCCCAGGCGATGGCTACGCGGAGGTCACATACAAACGATCGCCGCTTTTCTTCTGTCGCGCAGGATTCACCTACCCCCTCCGGAAGAACGACTGGTCGAAGTCGCTGCGGGCGTTCAAGTCCGCTGCTGGTGCTACTGGCAGCCGCAGAATCGAGAGCAGGCACTCACGCTGATCGTCGTGCACGGCCTCGAAGGCTCCACCGAATCCCAATACATGACGGGTGTTGCGCGAAATGCGCTGGCGGCGAACATGAACGTCGTACTCATGAACCAGCGCAACTGCGGCGGCATGGATCAGTGCGCGCCCACACTCTACAATTCCAGCCTGTCTTCTGATGTCGCCGCGGTGGCGCGCCACCTCCTGGAGAAAGATGGTGCTGAAACTTGCGGGCGAGTGGGGAAGCGAGGCACCTCCGCAGTTGCAAGCAGTGGCGGCGGTTTGTCCGGCAATGGACCTGGCCGCCTCCGCTGATGCGCTGCACGAGCCGGCGAACCGCATTTACGAATACTACTTTCTCCTGCAGCTTTTCCGCCGCATGCGCCGGAAGGCCAGGCATTTCCCCGGCTTCCTCGATTTGTCCCGCTTGCGCGGGGTGAGAAGCCTACGGCAATTCGATGACCGGATCACCGCCTACTACTGCGGATTCACCGGCGCCAACGATTACTATGCGCGCGCCGCAGCCGCGAACGTAGTCGATCGCATTGCCGTCCCGACGCTCATTATCCACGCCGCCAACGACCCTTTCATTCGCCTGCGTCCCGAGACCCGCGAACGTGTCTTGCGCAACCCGAATATCACGTTCATTGAGTCAGCCGACGGCGGCCACTGCGCATTCATAAGCGCTCGCAACGGCGATCCGAATTACGATGGTCGCTGGGCAGAAAGAGAAGTAGTAGAGTTCGCGCACAACGTGGCGCGGTAGGGACAGCCGCCACCGGCTGTTCAGTCGAGCGCGGCTCGAGGGTGTTCTCACTCGCTCGGGCCGAATTTCAGAGGCGATTTTTGTTACGCGACGCCAGCCTGTGCTGTGACTGCCGTGCTCTTCCGCAACCTCTGCCTCCATCCGTTCGCATGCGTGCGGATGTATGCCAGCACTAACATCGCCCCAGCGATTACGGCCAAACCTCCCGTGGCCCCGGCAATTCCCTGCGCGTGCTTGGGAAGGATCGAAACCCGCCCGTAGACGAATTCAATGTGCACCCAGTACACCAGCAGGGACGCTTGTCCCAACTGGATCAACGGGCTGAAGCCCCACTGGCCTGCACCCCAACGGCACCACGCATACGTCCCGCACAGGATCAGCATCAGCATGCCGAGTCGAATCAGAAAGAATTCAGGGCTGGTATGCCAGTAATCGTAAGCGGGATAGACTTTGACCGGCAGCCGGTCCAGCCATCGCGAAAACAAGACCAGCCCCACTCCAAAGATTCCGAGCGCCGCGAATCCCTTCACTTCTCGCGCTCGCATCCACGCGCTCTGCAAAAAGAATCCGACAGCCAGTCCGGCGAACGCGAACGCGCTCCAAGGAAAAATTGGAAACAGCCACGCTTGCGGCTTACCCAGGTTGTGGACACCGTTGACGTAAGACTCGAGCGGCCAAGACAGCCAGTCCGGGCGCCAGGTGGTCCAGAGCAGAGGTGTGAGCAGTGAGATCAGCAGAGCCGTGCCGGATGCTGTGACAATCAAATTCGCAAGGTGATATCCACCCAAGCCCTGCCGCGTTTCGCCTGCATCAACCGCTGGCCCGGGCCGAGTCCACACATTGACCATCCAGCACATGAATCCCATCAGCATCATCGACACGCCGATGGCATTGAGGATATCGACGCGGAGCAGGTCGCTTTTCGGCGCCCAGCCCCACGAGATCACGAATTCCTGAACCCGAAACAGCAGGCCGAAGCCCAAGATCTCTGCGCCGCGCCGGATCGTGGTCCGGGCGATCTGTCCCGGCGGCAGATTCTTTTGCCGCAATCGTTCGGTCACCAGCGCGAATGAAATTCCGGCCACAAAAAGAAAAAGAGGCGCCGGAAACGTCCCGCCCAGCTGCGAATACATGAAAAACCGGCTCTGCCGGGCCGACCCGCCCAGCCAGGAGTCATAGCAGTGCGTCTGAAACATCAGCAGGCAGGCGAGTCCCCGAATCCAGTCGATGTAAGCAAGCCGCGTTTTAGGCGCAGGGGACGGAACCATGGCGGGGTCGCGACGGCAGTATACGGCAGACCTCCGCGAGATTCGTGTAGGGACAGCCGCCACCTCTCCGGTCCGGAACGCGTGGGGACAGCCCCTTGGGCTGTCGAGGTTTGCCCGGTACCCCCGTCGGCTCGCTTCGCTTCGCCGGGACAGCCTGAGAGGCTGTCCCTACACGTTCCGGCACGAGGGTCACGTAATCCTAAGTAACTTTACCTCCTCCAGATACAACCTGAACGGTCGGGACTTGATCGAACAGGGGATAAGCCGTGTAAGCTATTGACTCTCAGCTTTTAGCAATGCGCAGGGGTGCGTATGTCGAAGAGTAGGGTCCTGGTTTGTCTGCTGCTTGCTCTAATGATCATCTCTGGCATCGGCTACGCGGCCGTTGCCGACCGAATTGCCGGCGATCTGGCCAATGGGCCAAAGGTCGCTGTACGGGGCAACGTGCACGGCCGTGCCCGGCCGGAATTCGACCTGGGACGCGCCGATGGCAGCCGCCCTCTTCAGGGAGTCTCGTTAGCATTCCGCCCCTCGCCCGCGCAGCAGAAGGATCTGGATCGTTTCCTGGCCGAACTCGCAAATCCCAAGTCCCCGAACTTTCACAAATACCTGACACCCGCGCAATTTGGCGAACGTTTCGGCCTAAGCCTCAATGACATCGCCAAGATCACCAACTGGCTGCAGTCCCAGGGCTTCACCAACATCCAAGTGGCGAACGGGCGCAATCAGATCTCGTTCGACGGCAACGTCGCGCAGATCGAATCGGCCTTCTCCCTCGAGATGCACAACTATGCGGTCGACGGCGTAGTTCACCTGGCGAATGCGGGAGAGCCTTCCATCCCCGCCGCACTGGCAGGAACGGTAATCGGTTTGGGGTCGCTCAATGACTTCGCACCCAAACCGCGGGCCAAGATACAGTCGCACCTGACTTCGTACGTGAGCGGGAATCATTTCCTCACGCCGGCGGATTTTGCGACCATTTACGACATCAATCCTCTGTATTCGGCTGGCGCGGATGGTACCGGGCAATCCATCGCCGTAGTGGGGCAGAGCACTGTGAGCACCACCGATCTGGACAATTTCCGCAGCGCTGCAGGGCTTGCACCCAGCACCGTAACGATGACACTTGCTGGCGGGACGGCGACGAAATGCTCAGGGGACGAGGGCGAGTCGGATCTCGATATCGAATGGTCTGGGGGAGTAGCCAAAGGCGCGCAGATTATCTTTGTCTTTGCCGGATTGGGTTCTGGAGACACGTGTTCCAAGCGCGGCAACAATGTTTGGAACGCGTTGCAATACGCAGTGGACCACAACGTCGCTCCTTTCATTGGTACCAGCTACGGCTTTTGTGAATCGGGTGTGGGAAATTCATTTTCTCTGCAGGTCCAAGGATGGGCAAAGCAGGGCATAACGCAGGGTCAGACGATTGTGGCAGCCTCCGGTGATGCGGGTGCAGCTGACTGCGAACCTGCCACCAGCACTTCGGCCAAGACCGGACTCGCGGTAGACGTTCCCGCTGCAATTCCCGAGGTTGTCGGTGCAGGTGGGAATGAGTTCACAGGTGATAAGGGCACATGTTCCACTACCCCTTGTCCGGGCAATATTGCTCCCGCGGATGACCCCTACTGGGGCGCGTCCAACGCCGGAAGTGACGCGCTGTCGACCGCGCTTGGATATATCCCAGAGATGGCCTGGAACGACACCACTGCCTCCATTTCCAGTAACCCTCCAGGTGGCCTCTCCGCCTCCGGTGGCGGAGCCAGCATCTATTTCTCAAAGCCTGCGTGGCAAACTGGAACGGGCGTTCCGGCGGATGGGAAACGCGATGTTCCGGACATCTCCCTTAGTGCGTCGAATTTCCACGATCCCTACTTAGTCTGCTCGGAAGACGGTGATAGCACTCCGTGTGCGAGCGGGTTCCGAGATAGTGCAGGTGGGAATTTCTTCGCCGTAGGTGGAACTTCAGCCGTGGCTCCTACGTTTGCCGCGATCCTTGCATTGGTGAATCAGTACGTGGGAAATACGCCGCCCACCGGACTGGCGCCTGTGAATCCCACGCTTTACCAATTCCCTGGAAATACTCCGGCGCCATTCCATGACGTCAAATCAGGAAACAACAAAGTTCCGTGTACCAGCGGAACGACAAACTGCCCGGCGGGTACCACACAAATAGGCTTTACTGCGATTACCGGCTACGACCAGGCGACTGGTCTGGGATCTGTCGATGCTTTTGCACTGGCTGAAGTCTGGAAGCGTACCCCGACGACCGTTTCGCTTTCGCCCTCCACAGCTACTTCAAATTTGGGCGAGAACGTTACTTTCACTGCTACAGTGAGTCCCTCGGGCGCAAGCGGCACGGTGAATTTATTCAATAATGGGTCGACAACACCCATTGGTTCGGGAACCTTGTCCGGCGGCACGGCTGCAATTAGCACGGTCGCACTCCCTCTTGGTTCGAACCACGTTACTGCCACCTACACCGGTGATACTTCTTTCCGGCTGTCGACATCTCCCGGCGCGGTCGTCAACACCACCGCCAGCTTTACGCTGACGCCCAACCCGGCAGTCGGCACCTTGAGCGTGGCGCAGGGCCAGACCAGCGCGGCGGTGAATCTCATCGTCAGCAGCACGCAAGGTTTTGTTCAATCCACTGGATCTGGTTCCACTACCCTTCTTGCCGTGACTTACACCTGCTCGGGCCTGCCCAGTGAAGCTACCTGCAACTTCTCCCCAGGCTCCGGTCAAACGATTACTACGAAGTCCACGGCCGTGAGTTTCCAAGTCATCACCACGGCGCCAACGGCTCGACTGCAGAGGCCCATGGATCGGTCACGTGGCGTTTTTTATGCGGTCCTGCTGCCCGGCTTGTTTGGGCTCTCTGCCTATGCTGGCAATGCTCGTGATGCTCAGCCTTTCCACGATGTGGATGGCCTCGTGCGGCGGCACTTCCAGCAACAAGAATCCGGGGACGCCTACCGGCTCCTTCCCCTTCACGGTGAATGCCACGACCGGAGGAGGAGCGGCGCTGACTAGTTCGGTGAAGTTCACTCTCAGCGTGACACCGTAAATCAGTCTCGATCTGTTCTGGGCGCTCCGCTTGCCGGAGCGCCTTCTCCACTGTCAAGCATTCACCTCAGCCTTTCGTTCTCCCATTTCTTTGCCATCCCAAGTTCCATCTGCGAAACTGACGACTGAGAACTGAGAACCGAGAACCGAGAACTGCCTTCATGGGCCGCATCCACGTTCTTTCCGAAACCGTTGCCAACCAGATCGCCGCCGGAGAGGTGGTGGAGCGGCCTGCCTCCGTGGTGAAAGAGATGCTGGAGAATTCCTTGGATGCCGCGGCTACTCGCATCAAGATCAGCGTGGAAGCAGGCGGAAAGAAACTTATCCAGATCATGGACAACGGCTGCGGCATGGTGCGCGACGATGCCATGCTGGCGTTTGAGCGTCACGCCACCTCAAAAATCAAAAATGCCGAAGACCTGCTGAGCGTCTCCACCCTCGGATTTCGCGGCGAGGCTCTGCCTTCCATCGCTTCCGTTTCGCGGCTTCGCCTGGAAACGCGCGCGGCGGAAGAGCCATCCGGCACCGTCGTCGAAATCAACGGGGGAAAGATTGCCCGAGTTGAAGAAGCAGGTTTGCCTCTTGGGACTTCGATCACAGTCCGCGATCTCTTCTTCAACGTGCCCGCTCGCAAAAAGTTCCTGAAGGCCGAATCGACCGAACTCTCGCACATTGCCTCGCTGGTCACGCATTACGCGCTGGCTCATCCCGACAAGCACTTCGAACTGCACTCCGCTGCCAATGCCATGCTGGTCGCGCCTCCGGTCGGTGGATACAGCGAGCGCGTCTACCAGGTCTTCGGCAAGGAAACGCTGGATCAGTTGATCCCCGTGGCGGCACGGCAAGCCTTGGAGCGCGTAGGTTTGCCCCAACCCCCGCCCTGGCGCCGCCGGGAAGAAGAAGAGGACTCACTCCCGAAAGATCCCGGCGAGATGCGAATTCATGGTTTCGTCTCCAAACCGGAGATCCAGAAGCTGAACCGGAATTCGATTTTCATTTTCGTCAACGGACGCCTGATTCGCGATCGCCTGGTGCAGCACGGGCTCACCGAGGCCTATCGCAACATCATGCCGCCGACCGTTTATCCGGTGGTCCTGCTGTTCCTCGAATTACCAACTGCCGAGGTGGACGTGAATGTACACCCCTCGAAAACCGAAGTGAGATTTCGTCAGCAGACCGCGATGCATGATTTTGTGCGCGACACCATCCGCGCAGCGCTGATGAAGGCTCGCCCTGTTCCCCAGTTCGTCGCCCAGATTCGGGCCCACGCCACCGCCAGCCAGGCACTGACGCCGGGATCGGCCTGGGAGCCTTCCGCTCTTCCGGGCTCCGCCTTTGCCATTCCGCCACATGCTGGTTTTCCGGAAAGATTCGATTTGCAGCCTCAGTTGGAGCCACCGATATCAGCGCGCTTTCAATTCGAAGGGGCCATCGCAGTGGAAGGCAACGCCGCCATCCCGGTGGCGCGTGGACTGGAAAACCTGCCCATCGCGCCTGGATTCTCGGCTGCCCCAACACGCAGCGTGGACGTTGTCCCCGATCATGGATGCGCTCCGGCGCTCGAAGTCGGCGAAGAAGAGCCGACGCTTTCGTCTCTCAGCACGCTGAAGCCTCTGGGACAGATTCGAAGTTCCTTCATCCTCGCCGTGAATGAAGACGGTTTGTGGATTGTGGACCAGCACGTGGCCCACGAGCGCGTGCTCTTCGAACGAGTCCTGCGGCAGCGCGCTGCTCAAAAGGTGGAGAGCCAGCGCCTGCTGATGCCCATTGTGCTGGAGTTGTCCCCGGCGCAGCAGGCCGTATTCACGGAAATCTCCGACGAACTGGCGCATAACGGATTCGAAGCCGAACCCTTCGGCGCCCGCAGCGTGGCGGTGAAAGTTGCCCCTGCCGGAGTAGAAACGTCAGCGGTCGAGCACATGCTGCACGAACTGCTGGATCAGTTTTCGCGCGAAGAGCAATCCTTGAATCTGGAAAAAATCCGTACCCGCATCGCGGCCTCCATCGCCTGCCATGCGGCCATCAAGGTCAACATGCCGCTGGAGCAGAACAAAATGGAGTGGCTGCTCGCAGAACTCGCCAAGACCGAGCACCCCATGTCCTGCCCCCACGGCCGGCCGGTAGTGCTGAGGTATTCTGTAAAGGATATTCAGAAAGCATTCAAGAGAATCTAGCAATGAGCAATGAGCAATCCGTGTCGAGTGCAACGGGTCAGCTCATAGCTCATGGCTCACAGCTCACAGCTTGTTTATGACGGACCTCGAACTCCAGCAGCAGCGGCGCGACAAATGGCGGCTGAATGGCAAACCCATTCGGACCATCGAAGAAGCTCGCGCCTTTGTGGAAGAGGTAGGATTTTGCCTGATGTATCCGCAGCGCCCGGCGTTTTCGGCGCCTACATTTGAGGGTGCGTTTGTGGGCGCCGACGAACACTTGCCCGAGTGGCGACACGCGTTCAAAGATCCGCGGGCGGCGCAGGCGACAGAGTTGATGGTCCGCCTGCTGCGCGAGCGCTCGGCCTTCGAAGCCAATTTGTTTGAAGAGAACAACGGCTTGATTCTGGCGGCTTCGGTCTTTCCGTATTTCTATGCGCTCATGGGCGAACGCAACCCGAAGCTGGCGCCCAAGCCGGGAGCGCGGTCTCCCTATTCGCAATTGGCTTCCGACGCCTATCTCGTCATTCAGCGCGAGGGCGCGCTCTCCAAGCAAAAGTTGCTGGAGAAACTAGGCGGGGGAGTCTCCACACCGGCCCTCGACAAAGCCTTAGCCGAACTGTGGACAAAGCTGCGGCTCACCCGCGTCGATTACCGGGCGAGTGAGGGATCGGTATGGGACCTCCTGTATCGCTGGGCACCGGAGTCGGTGAAAGAGGGCGTTGGCCTGTCCGTTCCAGAGGCGCTCTCCGCGCTGGTTTCGAAATATCTGGATTGCGTAATTGCTGCCGAGCCGAGTGAGTTGGAGACATTTTTCGGAAACTTCATCGCGCGCTCCAAAATTAAAGAAGCGATAAACGCGCTGCTCGCCGCCCGCGAGTTGAGCTTCGTGCA
>QHVR01000246.1 GCA_003223595.1 Acidobacteriota bacterium | reverse complement strand
CGGACTTGCCGGATGTAATCAGCAGACGGCAAGTCCGACTCCACGGAAGGAAGCTGCAATTGCGGCAGGTGAGATTGGTTCACGGCTGCCCGACTTCTCAGTGAATGATTTGCGAGGAAACGCGCTGTCCTCGGCTAATTTTCGCGGAAAGGTTGTGCTGATCGACTTCTGGGCGACCTGGTGCCAACCCTGCAAGAAAGAGATGCCGGGCTATCAGAAACTTGCAGATACATACGGTCCTCGCGGATTGGTAGTGATCGGGTTCAAGTTTGACAACATGCCCGATACGGAAGACCCGCTGCAATTTGCGAAGTCAATCGGGGTTCATTATCCGTTGGCCGTTGCTACCGAGGATGTGAGGCAAAGGTTTGGGGGCATCGAAGGCTTGCCCACCACGATGATCTACGATCGTGACGGCATTCTTCGGACGAAGGTCATCGGATTCGAGTACGCAGAGAAGATCGAGCAGGCGTTGAAACCGCTTCTGTAGGACCTGGAAATGTAGGGTCCGAGGGCTACCCCTACTTTTCTTTACTTGCGCCAGGCGAGGGGGCGCGTCAGCTACAAGTAAACTTTTGCGCCGAGTTAAATGCCCGGGTCCGCCATAACGGTGGGTCCCAGGCAACCGCCGGAACCACCCTTGGCACCACTAGAAGTACAGCTTGACGCCGAGCTGAATCACGCGCGGGCCACCGTTGCCGGTGTAGGTGTCGTTGTACTCGCCAAAGAACGAGCCGTAGTTGCCCGCGGTGGACTGACCAGCAGGGCGAAGTCCCGGCGAGGGGGACAAGCTTGCCGGAGACGAGCCGCTTGGCGGACTGATGTTCCATCCCATGTTGAGGTCCTGGAAATTCGGATGGTTGAACACGTTGAAAGCCTCGAGGCGGAGCTGGAGATAGCGCGCTTCGTTGCCGAGGGGGAAATTCTTCAGCAGGGCTATGGTCCACGCCTGCATGGCTCCGCCATACAGATTCCGCTCCCCACGTTGTGGAGGGCCGATCGGCGGCAGCACGAATGCATTCGGGTCGAATTTCGACGTGGAGACGCTATGGTTTGGATCGCTGGTGGTTTGCAGCCAGAACGATGGAGTCTGCCATGTCTGGATGGTTCCATTCCACTGCTGACTCGCGGCCCATCCGGCGGTTCCGCCCCCTTGAGGCAACGGCGCACCGCTCATCGCCTGGACAAATCCGTCGACCTGGAAATTGTCTGTAACGTAGCTTAACCATTTGGGACCGGAAAAGTGTTTGGTGACGTTTGGCAAATCGTAAACGTAATTGATGGCAAGCACATGGCGGCGGTCGAAATCCGCGGCCCGGTAATCAATCAGCCGGGAGTTAAAGGAATCGACCCATTCGCCATCGCTCGAGGCAGTCGTTAGAGCCTTCGACCAGGTGTAAGCGGCGCCAAAGGTCAATCCATGGCTGAAGCGGCGCTGCGCCGAGACCTGCAGCGAGTTGTAGTTGGCAGTGCCGTCGAATTTCATATACTGCGGAGGAGCCGTCCAGCTGTAATAGGAGAGGTTGGGATAGGCGTCTAGCAGGCGCGCATCTTTTACGGTGTCCCCGGCAAAACTGTAACCCGCATTCGCATAAGCCGTAGGCAGGTTAGGCTCAACGGCAGGAACGGTTCCGCCGTATGCCGTCGGATCCTGAGCCGCACGAGTAAAGGCGGTCCCCAGCGGTACTTGATTCACGTTGCGGATGGTCGAAAGATGGCGGGAGAGAGTGCCGACATACGCGATATCCAGCGTTGTGCCATTCGCGATCTCATGTTGAATGCCAAGGCTATAGCTATAAACGACTGGCACCTGGCCCTTCCTATCCACGGCAACCACGTTGCCTAAGGGGCTGATCGCGCCAGAAGAAGCCAGGGCAGGCAAATTGGTTGCGTTGTTGTTGGCGATAGAAGGAGTGAGAGCCAGATTCGGGTTAGAGAACACGGGATTGAAAATCTGGTTGCCCTGAATTCGATCGTGCGCTGTGCCAAAACCACCGCGCAGAACCGTCCTGTGAGTTCCGAGCAGGTCATACGCGAAACCGAAGCGCGGCTCCGGCATAATGCCCCGATCGTTCCAGCCGCCTTTTGGATATCCGGCGCTGGCAAAGCCAAATCCATTGGTCAGATTGCCGCTGCCGGGGACAACGGTGTCCACCAGAATCCCAAACGGATCCTGAATCACGTTTCCAGGATTTCCCGGATCGTAGACGCCACCCCCAACCGCGGGGTTGTAAATGCGAACGGCTTGAGAGGGATCGTAGAGAGCAGGATTGAAAACCGCGACCTGATTTTTGGCGTCGTATTGCGGAGGAATCCAGGCGAAACGCACACCATAATCAAGAGTCAGGCGCGACGTCGCCTTCCAGGTGTCCTGGGCATAGAACTCCAGCTGGTTGTAGCGGAAAAATCCGCGCGGCCGCGAGCTGGTTTGATCGAATCCGCGGAAAGCGCCGAGCAGCGCGCTGGCGTACGGGTTCCCACTCCCTACGGAACTTGCGTCGCAGTTGAGTTCTGAAACGCTGGCGGAGGTGATGCAACTGTCAAAATTAAATTGGCCGTTGTAATTACCCCAGGCCGGCTGATCTTTACGGCTGCGTTGATAGAACATGCCAAACTTCAGGGTGTGCTTGTCGAGAACCTTGGTGAGGTTGTCGTTTACGTTGATGGTCGTGTTGGCCTGGAACCAGGGCAGCGCGCCAAGGTATCCCGTGCCCGCCCAATTCACTCCGGAGGCGCCATTGAAACTCATGTCCGGAATGGGTGTGCTGTTGTCGACCGGGTAGAGCAGCGGGAGCGTAATTCCGTTGACTCCGCGGGAAATGTTCCCGTGCGAACCGCCAAACGTGGTGCGTGAGACACTGGGCCCGAATGACAACTCGTTCAGCAGCGTGGGCGTGATGGTAGTGGTCAGGTTGAGAGCCAGATCCCATCCGGGCTCGGTCTCGATGATGCCGCCGGGATAGGCAATGTTTCCGTATCCACCCCAGAGGCTGTTACCGAGAGGCCAAACGGTGTTGCTGCTGTTATGTATCCAGCGACCGAACAGGCGATTGGAATTGTTGAGTTGGTAGTCGATGCGCAGATAATCCTCGCGGCGCGGATTATTCACCGAGTAAACGTCAACCCGGTTGTAGGCGTCGATCCCGCTCACATTGGGCTGCGGAAAGAGCGAAAGCACTTTCTGCACCTGCGAGAAGACGCTCTGCTGCGCTGCCGTCAGTTGCGTGGGATCGATCTTGTTGCCGGGAAAGGGCTGCCCGGTGTTGGGATCATAGATCACCAGCAGATTGCCGCTGCTGTCGAAAGACTGAGAGAAATCGCCGTTGATTTCCGCTTGGGTGGGAACGCGCACCGAGGAGGTGCCGCTGGGAAGCAACTGGCGGTAATACTCCTGCCCGAAAAAGAAGTACAGCTTGTCCTTTTTTATGGGACCACCGAGTTGGTAACCAGCATAGTTGTAACGATATTTCGGTGGAGTATTTTCAGGCTTGCCGTTGACGATGTTCTGCCCTTGCGCTTGCTTGTTGAACCATTCGTTGGCGTTGAACTGCTCGTGGCGGTGGAAGAAGCGGCCGTTTCCGTGCCACTGATTCGTCCCACTCTTGGTACTGACTATTACTTGTCCCCCGGCTGCCTTGCCAAATTCAGCCTGATAGTTGGAGGTTAGAACCTTCACTTCCGCAACCGCATCTGGATTGAGCGTGACGTGTTCTGCGCCATTATTGCCGGTATCCACATTCGAGGTGCCGTCAATCGTGTACTCATGTTGATTTCCGCGGGTGCCATTGATATTGAACTGGTCGAGATTGCCGCGGCCTGCCTGGGAGCCATCGATGTTGCTGACTACACCGGGGACAACTTTCACCATCTCGAGAATGTTGCGGCCATTCAGCGCGAGGTCCTTGATCTGGCGGTCCGTGATCACATCCGAGCGCTCGCCCGACTCCGACTGCAATTGCAACTGACCGGCGTCGGCCGCCACCGTCACAGTTTCCGCGGTACCTCCGACTTGGAGCGTGTACTCGCCGGCGTTCAACTTGTCGGCGGCGCTCAGGACGATGCCCTTCGCGGTGGTCTTCTTGAACCCCTGCGCGTCGATGGTCAGGGTGTAGGTCGAGGGCGGCATATTGGGAACGACGAAGTCTCCTCGATCATTGGTCGTCACTGTTCGCTCTGCTCCAACGGTATCGCTGTGCATCGTCACCCGCGCGTTGGAAACATAAGCTCCGCTGGGATCTTTCACGGTGCCATAGAGGGTGCCGGAGGTGACCTGGGCCGTTGCGGGCGAGGCAATCAGCGCAAGCAGCGACAAAATCGCGAGTTGGCAGAGGACGGGGAGTACAGAGTGGCGGCTCATAATCGGGGTCTCCTTAGACGGTGCACAAACAGGGCGCAGACTTCGTGGTTACAAGCGTATCGGTCATGTTGAATTCCATGTGTGATTGAAATCACGCTTGGATCGGGCCAGCGCAGCAGACACACGCATGAAAATCCTGCCGCTTCGCTCACTTGTGGGTTTTGCGAACGATGAATTCTATGGAGGGGGGATGGCGTTTGTCATGATATCCGGATGGTGATGAAGGAAATACTACTTTCGTATAGGTTTTAATCCATCCGGATAATGCCGCGTTGCAGCGCGATGGTCGCGGCCTCGGTGCGGTCCTTGGCTTCGAGTTTGTCCATGAGATGGCTTACGTGGAGCTTCACCGTAAC
>QHVR01000245.1 GCA_003223595.1 Acidobacteriota bacterium | reverse complement strand
ACGCCGGCTGGCACGCCTGTCAGCGATCCCAATCCTGTCGCGCTATCGATGGACGCCGCGGGGAAATTTCTGTTTGTGGCCGAGGGAACTCAGGGATTAGTCAATGTTTACAAGATCGGAAGCGGAGGAGCCTTGACGGGCGTTCCCGGAACATTCAACTTCGTTAATGGCCCAGGATTCCAGCCGCCGAATATCGCAGCCGTTGCGGCGACGCCGACCGTGTTTCCTGGAATCGGAGTGAATGGAACGCAGAATTCGGTTTGTTCGGTACCGCAGAACAGCCCACCCAGTGCGCAATTCCTGTATGCCGTCGATTCAGCGAATTATGTCGTTTATGAGTTCGCGGTGGACACCGCAAGCGGGGCCTTAGGAAATCCGCCGGGCACGACGGTGGTGCCATCGTTCCCCACGGATCAAGTACCGGCGGGAGTTGCGGTAGATCCCTGCGACCGTTTTGTGTATGTGAGCGATAGCCAAACCAACAAAGTGAGCGGGTACACGATTTGTACCAAGGTTATTGTGCCAACACCGTGTCCGAGAGCGGATGGAAGTCTGGTTGCCGTAGCTGGATCGCCGTTCTCAGTTTCTGGTAACGCGAATGGCGTAGGGCCAATCGCAGTGGACCCTTATGGCAACAACGTATACGTGGTGGGAACGCTTTCCAATACGGTGTCGCCGTTTAAGATCAGTCCGACATCAGGAGCACTCACGGCGATGAGTCCTGCGGTGGTTGCGACGGGGCAGGAGCCGAAATCGATTGTCATACGTGGGGATGACAACTGGATGTTTGTGTCCAACTACAGTGGGCCCAGCGTATCGCAGTACTCGATTGTTCCTGCCACGGGAGCATTGAGTGTGGCAGCTCCGATCGCGACCGATAACTATCCGTGGGGTCTCGCCGTGAAATAGCGCACCGGCCGCCTTTAGGTGGGGACTTTCAGAATCAAGTACCCGCCCACCAGGACAAAAATGAGATCGGGAGACCATGCGGCCATCGCGGGTGGAAGCTGGCTGAGGTTGCCCATCGCCTCGAACAAACGCGACACCACCGTGTAGAAAACCGCGGTACCTACCGCCACTGCTACCCCCGTGACTGCTCCTTTTTTCCCCGTGGAGAGCGCGAAGGGGATCGCCAGCACTGCCATAATCCAGGTGATCAGCGGATACGAGAGCTTTTTATTCAGCTCCATCCTAAGGCGGACAACGTCGAAGCCGCTTTGCTGCAGGTCGCGAATGTACTTGTGCAGTTCCTCGTAGTTCATCTCGCTGTACTGCTTTACTTCCTTTTTGAAATAGCTGGGAGTCTCCGGAAGTTGGGGAAACGTGGCGACCTCGAACTCCCGGTAATCCCCCATGGCAGAACCGTTCAACGTACGTTCCCAGCCGCGCTCGTATTCCCAGCGGTTAAGGTTGTCAGCCCAGCGGGCGCGGTCGGCATGGATGCGGCGACTCACCGTGAAGTTCTTCTTGTCCAACTGGAACACGCTGATGTTGCCGAACTGATCGCGGTCGGGATCGAAGAATTGGTAGTAGTAGATATCGTTGTTCTGGCCGAAAATCCACTTGCGGTCCGGGCGGAGATAGGTTTGTGCGGGTTTGCCTTTGATCTGGTTATGGAGCGCTTCCTGCCGCTTGTTGGTGTGAGGAAGATAGAACTGGTCGGCAAAGAAGAGCCCGGCCGCAATCACGGCAGCGGCGAAAATGACCGGAGTGACGATGCGATAAATGCTGGTCCCCGTCGCTTTGATGGCGGTGATTTCGTTGGAGCGTTGCATCAGGCCGAAGGTCACCAGAACTGCCAGCAGCATGACCAGCGGTGCGACGTTGTACAGCAGATACGGAGTGACATTGAGCAAGTACTCGGCTACGAGGATCGCCGGAACCCTATTGCGGAGAATATCGCCCAGGAGTTCAAACAGAGTGAATACCAGGACCAGGACGAGGAAGGTCGAGAGAATCATCGACAGATAGACGAAGAAATCTCGCAGGACATAGTCGTCGATCAGCGTGGGAAAGCTGGCGCTGAATACCCGGCGACGGGTGGAAACACGTTCAAAGGCGTTCTCGGAACGTCGCACCAGTCCGGTCTGCAGCAAGGAAGGATGCTGCTTGCCAGAGCCCCGCCACGACCCCAGTTCGAAGGGACGCTTTTCGGCGCGGAGGAGCAAGAAGAGCCCCAGCGCAAGGAATAGGAAATCGGCAAGCCAGGCGCCAAACCAAGGCGCCACGCGCCCCTGGCGCGCCAGTGAGACACCGATCAGCGAGACGACGTAATACGCAAAGACAAGCAGGATCGTGAGTACGAACCCGCCCGATTTGCCGCTCTTTTTCGAAGAGAGACCCAATGGTATTCCCACCAGAGCCAAGACGAGGCAGGCAGTGGGCAGCGCGAAACGGCGATGAAATTCAATCAGGTACCAGCGCGCGGCCACAGGGCTAGAGTGGCTCGCCCTGTCCAGCAGACCCCATGTGCTGATCACGCCGACCGGCAGAGATTCCTCCGGCCTGTTCTCGGTGGAAGGCAATTCGATGGGAATGTCAGTTTGCTGAAAGGTCGATATCTGGTAGTGGTCAGGGTTTCGAGGATCGGTCTCGTGCTCCGAACCGTCCACCAGATGCAGATGGAGGCGGTCCGGGGCTTCGCTGACCACAATGCCTTCCTTGGCCAACGTGATTTTCGGGTTGGTGGCATCGGTGAGGTCGGCCATGAATACGTCTTTCCAGACGGCCGCTCCCTGGGCGTTTCTCACGTCCTGAACATAGAGAACGTATTTGGGGAAGCCTTCGTAGAAGACGCGGGGCTGAATCTCAAACGAGACCTGCGAGCCCTTGAGTTTGTCTTCTAGCCGGGCGAGAGCGGCTTGCGAGCGGGGCGCGATGTAGACGCCATTCGCCAGGGCCAGCAGCCAGCCGAGCAACACAAAGGCGGAGAGCGAACGAAGGAAGCTCCAAATGCCCATGCCGCAGGCGCGCATAGCTGTGACTTCGCTGTCGGCCGCGAGACGGCTGAGGCCGATGAGGATGCCCACGAGAACGCTCATCGGCAACGTGTAGGTCAGTGCCAGAGGCACCGTGAATGACAATAGTTCGGCGACGCTGGGCAGCGGGGCGCTGGCCCGTACCACGAGTTCCAAAATGTGGCCCAGGTCGCGCGTAAAGAGGACAAAGGTGAAGATGATCGCGCCGATCAGGGCGTGAGCGGTCACTTCGCGAAGGATGTAGCGGGTCAGGATCCGCATGGAACTCGCCCTTAAGGCGAGGATAGCATGCACGAGCGCAGGCAGGCGCGCCGCTGAACATTCGTAGACATCGTGCTAGCTGGCTTTGAAGAACAGGGCGGCCAGCGGGGGTAACGTCAGCCTCAATGAGAACGGGCGGCCATGCGTGGGAATTTCTTCGGCCTGAACTCCGCCCAGATTGCCCATCCCGCTGCCGGCGTATTCCCGGGCATCGCTGTTCAGCATCTCGCGCCAGTATCCGCCGTGCGGTGCGCCTACACGGTATCCAACGCGCGGAACTGGAGTGAAATTGCAGACCACAAGAATGGTGTCTTGCGGTGTCTCACTCTTCCGCAACAGGGAGATGGTGCTGGTGGCGTTGTCGTTGGCGTCCACCCATTCGAAGCCAGCGGGGTTGTTGTCCAAGACGTGCATGGCAGGTTCGCTGCGGTAAAAGCGATTCAGTTGCTCGACCCAGGCCTGCACTCCCCGATGAACCTGGTATTGCAGGACATGCCATTCCAGGCTGGTGTCATGCCCCCATTCCCGGACCTGGCCGAATTCTGCTCCCATGAACAGGAGTTTCTTGCCGGCCTGCGCATACATATAGCCGAACAGCAGACGCAGGTTGGCGAACTTCTGCCACTCGTCGCCGGGCATTTTGCCGATCAGCGAGCCCTTGCCATGAACGACTTCGTCGTGCGAGAGCGGCAGCACGAAATTTTCCTGGAAGGAATACAGCATGCGGAAGGTGAGGTCGTTGTGGTGGTACTTGCGAT
>QHVR01000244.1 GCA_003223595.1 Acidobacteriota bacterium | reverse complement strand
TTGGAAAGGCCGCTTATCGCGGCCGCCGTAAGTCTAAGATTTGATTGGTTGCGGGGGGTGGATTTGAACCACCGACCTTTGGGTTATGAGCCCAACGAGCTACCAGACTGCTCCACCCCGCATTGTGATGATAGCAACCGCCTGAGCACCCGTCAAACTTGTCCTGAGGGATGACACCGCTCGCAACTCGCTTGCGTGCGCAGAATACAAGCATCCAATCTATGCCGCTGACAATCCAAGGCATATCGATCCATTGACGCAGTCGGCTGGACAATGAATCGCATTGCAAGGAGGATTTCTTACTATGGCGAAGAAGGAAAGTGCAGGTCGGCAGTCATTGCTGAATGCGCAGCCGCGGATTCATCAGCGAGCCGCTGAAATTCAAGCTTATGGCACCGTATCGCATGCACTGCCGCTCGAGTTGGAAGAGCCGGTTCGTCTGGAGATGACCGAGCAACTCAATCAGTTGCTGGCCGACACTATCACTTTGCGGGACCTCTACAAAAAATCACACTGGCAAGTTGCTGGACCGACGTTTTATCAGTTGCATCTTCTATTCGACAAGCATTTCGAAGAGCAAGTCGAGATCGTGGACACCATTGCCGAGCGCATCCAATTGCTCGGCGGAATATCACTGGCTATGGCGCATGACATTGCCGAGACCACGAAGATCGAGCGCCCCCCACGCGGGCGCGAAGAAGTGCCGGTTCAAATTTCGCGGCTCCTGGATGCGCACCAGGTCATAATCGGAGAATGTCGGCAATTGGCTGATCGTGCCGATGAAATCGGGGATCACGGGACCAATGACATGGTGGTGAGCGACGTGCTGCGCACTAACGAATTGCAGGCATGGTTCCTCAGTGAGCACCTGGTGGAAATGCCCTTGGTACATGCACAAGATCCGCAGATGAGAAAAGCTGGATAACCGGGAATGGCCAATGCGGGTCCGAGTTCGGGCCCGCTATTGTCCTCCTCAATTTCTCGGTGCCGTGCCGCCGTTCGCAGCACTTCCCCTCGCACGTTGCGCAATGACTCCTGGTCATCTCCGATGGTGCAAGCAACGAACTGCTCCCTTGCGCTTGCACAGCATAAGCGGTTGCAAGCCGTACACTCTTTCGCTATGCTGTCGTGACTTTAAGTCACGACCGTGCCCTCTACCGCAGCCAATCCGCTTCTTCCTCTCACTCCCAGGAATCTGGACAAAGTGCATCCTCGTTCGCAAGCCAAGCGCAGGAGCATCGTCGAGGCTGCGACTAGGCATTTCGCTGAGCACGGTTATGAAGATGCGCGCGTAGCCGATATCTCCCTCGCTCTCGGAATTGCGAAGGGTTCGATTTTCCAGCACTTCGGCAGCAAGGACGCATTGTTCCTCGAAGTGTACAAGCGCGCCGTGCGCTCGTTTTCGAAATATCTGGATGTTCCGCCGGAAGTGCGCGAGGCAGGATTTTTCGAAGTGCTGCGTTACTGGCTCATCCGCACCGAGCACATGGTCCACGAAGATTGGATCCCGTACCGAATTTATCTGCTGGGCAATTACGGAACCGACCTTGCGCTCAAGCGGGAGATCAACCGCTTTCTGATCAGCGAAGATCCCTACGGACGAGTCGAGTTCGTTCGTTTTGGATTGCAGCGCCGCGAACTGCGCAACGAGTTGGAGATTGAGCTCATCGTTTCCATCATCGATTGGATGGTGGAGCGCTTTCAGGATGCACTGCTGACAGCCGAACTCGACCCCGGCTTGTTCCGCCGGTCGGGAGAGTTGCCGGAGAAAAAGGAAGCCAGGATTCAGCAGTTCCTCTCGGTACTGGAGCGAGCCATTGGGGCGGAGCGGCCCGTACTTGCGGCGAAGCGGGTTCAACGAAGCGAGCGCCGTTAACTTTTCAGGTGAACTTATGAGCATGATGGTATCGATGGAACAGATTCTCGCCAGCTACGACGACCGCGCGCCGCTGTCGCACGCGTCAACCATTCCGGGATCGTGGTATACCGACGCTCGCATTGCCGAGCTCGAGCGCCTCAACGTATTCAGCAAGACATGGCAACTGGTGGCGCGAACGGCTCAACTGCAGAAACCTGGCGACTTTGTGACTACTCGTCTTGCCGGTGACCCGGTTGTCGTGGTACGCGGAAGCGACGAACAACTGCGCGCGTTCTACAATGTCTGCCGCCATCATGCGGCGGCGGTTGTGACTGAAGCCTGTGGTCAGGCGTCGATCCTGCAATGCCCGTACCACGGTTGGAAGTACGGCTTGGATGGCACTCTCAAAGGCATGCCTGAGTTCGACGGCGTAGAAAATTTCGAGCGCGCAGACAATGGACTGGTTCCCATTCGCGTGGAGTCCTGGGAATGTTTTGTTTTTGTAAACCTCGATCCCGAGGCAGTATCACTGAAGGAATTCCTTGGCCGCCTGGTGAAGCGGATAGCGCCCCTGAACATCGGTCATCTGCACTATTTCGATCGCCGGACCTACGACATTCATTGCAACTGGAAAGTGTTCGTGGATAACTATCTCGATGGTGGATACCACGTTCCTCACCTGCACAAGGGATTGAACTCGGTTCTCGACTACAAGCAATACACCATCGAAAATGAAGATCGCTATTGCTTGCAGTCAAGTCCCATGGTTGCCTCAGACGAAGATGCAGCGACCGGCGCCACGCGCAAGGGCGACCGTGCGTGGTACTTCTGGCAATATCCCAACCTGATGATCAACTGCTACGAAGGATACATGGACACAAACTATGTGATCCCGGTAGACGCAGATCACTGCAGCGTGATCTTCGATTTCTATTTCAGCGATGTAAGCGAATCGGGCAGGGCTTACAACACTGAATCGGTGAATGTCGGCAACCGGGTGCAGGAAGAAGATCTCGGAATCTGTGAGGATGTGCAGCGCGGGTTGAAGTCTCGCGCGTATGGTGCTGGCCGGCTCTCAGTGCGGCGCGAAGCAGGAGAGCAGTTGTTTCATCGCTTACTGGCTGCCGATTTGAAAACCCAATCCCGGCTGCTCATCGCAACGTGACGCTCCCATCCGCAACTTCTTTGCCGCGGATGGAACGCGGATCAATACGGATGAAGACTTCGACAACGCATTTTGGGGGTATTTGATCGCGAAATCCGCGTAATCCGTGGCAAGTTGTATCTGCTTCCCCGAGGATTATTCGGTTCCCCCCTGCTCGCGGCGTAAGGCGCGCAGATCGATTCCGAGTTGCTCCGCTTTCTTATATAAGTGACTGCGCTCGAGGCCAAGTGTTTTGGCTGCCAGAGTGACATTGTTTTGGCTGCGCTTGAGTTCCGCGAGAATGACCTCGCGTTCAAACGACTGAACCCGATCGGCCAAAAGGCCGGAGCCGGCGGCATTCGCGGCGGTGCTGTTGTTGCGAGGTAGGGCGGATTCTACCGTCGCTAGGTCCACCTGCCCGTCGATAGCCAGCAACATCAATCGCTCGACAATATTACGCAGTTCGCGAACGTTCCCCGGCCAGGAATACAGCTGCAGCGCTTGCATTGCCTCGCTAGAGAAGGGAACTGGCTTCCATCCGTTCTGCGAGCACACTTGTTCGGCAAAGTGCTCGACCAGCGCCGGGATATCCTCGCCACGCTCTCGCAGGGGCGGAAGGACCAGAGGGAAAACGTAAATCCGATGGAACAAATCCTGACGAAACTTCTCTTCGCGCACTCGTGCTTCCAGGTCGCGATGAGTTGCAACCAGCACGCGCACGTTCACGGCGATCGGCTTGTCGCCTCCAATCCTCTCTACTTCGCCTTCCTCCAGCACGCGTAACAGCTTGGCCTGCATGTGCAGCGGCATGTCGCCAATCTCATCCAGGAAAATTGTGCCCTGATCCGCCTGCTCAAACTTGCCAAGGTGCCGTCCAGAAGCGCCGGTAAACGAGCCTTTCTCGTGGCCGAACAGTTCTGATTCAATCAATTCCGCGGGGACAGCCGCGCAATTTAGGGTTACGAAAGGACCCGAGGAGCGTGGGCTCCGGTCGTGGATAGTGCGCGCAACAAGTTCCTTGCCCGTCCCAGTCTCACCCAGGATGCAGACGCGCGACTCGCTCGCCGCAACACGCTCGAGTTGAGCCATCAACCGCCGCATGGTCTCGCCCTTCCACACAATGTCATGCTTCCCCAGTCGCTGGCGTAATTGCCGGTTCTCCCGCTCCAGTCGCTGCAACTTCAGCGCATTGTCGACTGTAAGCAGCAGTTTCTCGGTGGAGATCGGCTTTTCGAGGAAGTCGAGGGCTCCCAGCCGCGTTGCTCGAACCGCCATCTCGATATGTGCCTGGCCCGACATCATGACCACCGGTGTGCTCAATCCCTGCTGCTTAAGTTCCTCCAGCAAGGCCAGCCCATCCTTCCCCGGCATCACTACGTCAGAGAGAATCAAGTCGAAATTCTGTGCTTTCGCCAGTTCGAGTGCTTTGGCGGCGTTGTCGCAAACGGTGGCTTCATGTCCCGCAAGCCGGAAAGCACGAGAGAGCGAAGCCAGTGTGTTGGCCTCATCGTCGACAATCAGCAAGTGG
>QHVR01000243.1 GCA_003223595.1 Acidobacteriota bacterium | reverse complement strand
CAAGTGTGCCGGGAGTATTTGCTGTGGGCGACGTGAGGCACGGTTCCGTGAAGCGAGTCGCATCAGGCGTCGGCGAGGGCTCTGTCGCAGTGCAGTTCATACATCAATACTTGAGCAAGGTATAAATGTCCGAAACCCTGCAGCTACTGCGGAAGGTGCCGGTCTTCGAAGGCCTGCCGGAAGATCAGCTGGAGTGGTTCCTGAGCCGTTCGCAGGAATTGCAGATGAAACCGGGAGAGATCTACGCCCATCAAGGCGCTCCCGCTGACGCCATGTTTGTTGTCCTTGAAGGCGAAGTGCAAGGACGCGGAGAACTGGCCGGCGACACAGTCATTCTGCCCATTCCGGCCGGTTCGGTGACGGGAATTCTTCCGTTCTCCCGCATGAAGAACTTTACGCTGGGCGGGCGTGCCGTGACGGACGCTCACCTGCTGCGCTTTCCAGCGTCGCTCTTCCCCGAACTCGTCCAGAAATCTCCGGAGCTGGCGACCCGTCTGGTCGGCCTTATGTCGGACAGAATCCGCGAGACCACGCGTTTCGAACAGCAGCGTGATCGCCTGGCGGCTTTGGGTAAGTTGTCGGCGGGCCTGGCGCATGAGTTGAACAATCCCGCGTCGGCGGCGAAACGAGCCAGCAGCCAGCTTCGCGATTTGTTGAAACGTGTGCGAGACGCCAGCCACGAACTTGGGAAATTCGACCTCACCCCAAAGCAAAGAGCCGAGATCGAAAGACTGGAGGCATCGCTTACGCAAACCGGCGCTTCGCCACTCGATCCGCTTGCTGCCAGTGATCTCGAAGATCAGCTTGACTCTCTGCTCCGCAGCCACGGACAGAACGATATGTGGCAACTCGCTGCTGACCTCGCGCGCAGAAATTTCCGGCCGGAAGCGCTAGAGCAACTCTTCCTGAATCTAGACGCTGATACGGCACGAGCCGCGCTGGTGCGGATTTCTACCTCGCTGGAAATTTCCGGATTACTGAATGAGATTGAGAGCAGCGCTTCCAGGATTTCCGATCTCGTGCGCGCCATCAAGGAATACACCTTCATGGACCAGGCGCCGCTCCAGAACGTCGATGTCGTGAAGACACTGGAGAATACCCTCACCATCCTCAATCACAAGCTGAAGCACGGGGTAACGGTCAGGCGCGATTACCGAGAGACGTCTCTGTCCGTAAATTCGTTTGGCAGTGAATTGAGCCAGGTCTGGACCAACCTGATCGACAATGCCATCGATGCCATGGGCGGCCAGGGAGAGCTGTACGTGCGCACCTATCGCGACGACAACTGTGTGGTGGTCGAGATCGCCGACAACGGTCCGGGAATTTCACCAGAAGTTATGCCGCATATCTATGAACCGTTCTTCACCACCAAGGGAGTCGGGGAGGGAACTGGACTCGGACTGGACACCGTGAAAAGGATCATCAGAAAACATCATGGGACAATCCAGGTTCGATCCAAGCCGGGTGATACCTGCTTTCAAGTCTGGTTGCCGGTGGCCGGAGTTGCAGCTTCCTGAGCTTGCTCCCGGGCGCCGTACGCTGCCCGGAGCAGTGAGCATTTGGAATTGACTTGATGAACGTTCATCTCATCGACGGCACCTACGAGTTGTTCCGATACTTCTTCGCGGTTCCGTCCGCAAAGGACGCAAACGGGCAGGAGATTGGTGCCGTTCGCGGTGTACTCGGGTCTGTGCTGTCGATGATCGAAGCCGGAGCGACACACCTCGGTGTCGCCACTGATCACGTGGTCGAGTCCTTTCGCAACGAACTCTACTCTGGATACAAGAGCAGCGAAGGAGTAGAACCCGAACTTCTCTCACAGTTCCCGATTCTCGAGGAAGCGCTGCAAGCGATGGGCGTGTTGGTCTGGCCCATGATCGAGTTCGAGGCGGATGATGCGCTCGCTTCCGCGGCCTCCAAGGCCGCTGTAGATGAGCGCGTCGCTCAAGTGATTATTTGTACGCCGGACAAAGACCTTGGTCAGTGCGTAGTTGGCACTCGCGTCGTGCAGCTCGATCGTCGTCGCGAGATGTTGCGCGACGAAGCAGGTGTCCTGGCTAAGTTCGGAGTCAATCCGCAGTCCATTCCAGATTATCTCGCTGTCGTTGGCGATTCTGCCGATGGCTTTCCCGGCATCTCTGGCTGGGGGCCCAAAGCGGCCGCCCTGGTCTTTTCGAAATATCCGCACCTGGAGGAGATCCCGAGGGACTGGCGCCAGTGGGATGTGTCCATTCGCCGTGCGAATCGGCTCGCCGACTCACTGTTTGCAGCCTGGGACGAAGCCCTGCTCTTCCGTAAGCTCGCTACTTTGCGGCTCGATGTGCCCGTATTCAATTCCGTGGATGATCTTTTGTGGAAAGGTCCTCGTCCGGAATTCGAGCGCATCTGCGAGCGCCTGAGAGCTCCGGAGTTGTTGCGTCGCGCGAATGCAAAGGAGCGATCTGGAAATGGAGCCAGAGTGGAAGCATTGCCCTAATCCAGATCGCCCGTTAGAATTGAAACAGCCATCCTCATGTAGGCCCGTAGCTCAGTTGGTCTAGA
>QHVR01000242.1 GCA_003223595.1 Acidobacteriota bacterium | reverse complement strand
CGTGCCCTTTGGATTGCTTCAGGGCTTTCGTCGCGCTGGGGCGATTTACATTTGCGGCTAGCATCACTACCGCTACCGGGGTGCGATTGCCGCTTTCCTTCAGGGCGCGGGCGGCGGATTCGTGATCGGCGCCGGTGGCTTGTTCGACTATGCGGATCGCGCGCTGGACCAGTTTCTCGTTCTTGTTCCAGACATTCACCATGAGATTGCCATAGACGTAGCCGAGGCGGGCCATGGCTCCGGTCGAGATCATATTCAGAACCATTTTGTGAGCGCTGCCGGCTTTCATGCGGGAGGATCCCGCTAAGACTTCGGGGCCGACTTCGGTGACGATGGCGAAATCGGCGGCGCGCTCCAGGGGAGAGTTGCGGTTGCAGGTGAGAGCGATGGTGCTGGCCCCGCGCCGACGGGAGTATTCGACGGCGGCGATGGTGAAGGGAGTGCGCCCGCTGGTGGCGATGCCGAGAACGATGTCGTGCTTGCCGGGCTTGCGCTTCTTGATTTCGCGGAGCGCTAGTGCGGTGTCGTCCTCGCTGGCTTCAGTGGAGGAGCCTAGCGCTTTGGGGCCTCCGGCCATGATGAATTGCACGGTGCGGGAATCGGTGTTGAAGGTGGGCGGGATTTCCGAGGCGTCGAGAGCGCCGAGACGGCCGCTGGTGCCAGCGCCGACGTAGATGAGGCGTCCGCCATGGCGGAGACCAGCGGCGACGACGTCGATGGCACGGGCGATTTGCGGGAGTGCGCGGCGGACTGCGGCGGCAACGGTCGCGTCTTCGTCATTGATCATGCGGACGATTTCCAGCGCAGACATCTCGTCGAGATTGCCCGTCGCGGGCGGAATCTGTTCGGTGGAAAGATGACTGAGATCCTGTTTGGGGGCGCGGCTTGCGGTCAAAATGTACCTTTCGGCTTCTGGTTGCGGAGATTGGGTCCAGAGTTCCCAGTTCTCGCAACTGCGGCGAGAACTGGGGCACCCCTTATTGCCAGATTATTTTAAATGTTTGAAGTGAATATCCTTTCACTCGCCGACCAGCGCTTCGACAACGGCGTCGTGGAATTGTGCGCGGACTTGCTGGATCGCTTGATTCGAGCAGTCGGGCCAGGTGCGGTTCGTCAGAAGGGTAATGGAGAGTTGGCGGTCGGGGTCGATCCAGATACTGGTGCCGGTGTAGCCGAGATGTCCATAGGAATTGGCGCCAAAATATTTTCCGGATTGCGAAGGCTTGGAGGGAGTGTCCCAGCCGAGCGCGCGGGAAGTGCCTGCTGGAGCGGATTCGCGGCGGGTGAAGAGGGCGACCGTTTCAGGGCGGAGAATCGGGGTTCCGCCCTGGAGCATGGTGGACGCGAAAATCGCGATGTCGTGCGCGTTGGAGAACAGGCCCGCGTGTCCGGCTACACCGCCCAAGACCGAGGCGTTTTCGTCCTGAACTTCGCCTTGGATTATGCGATTGCGGAAGGTGCTGCGGAGGGGGGTGTCTTTCCCAGTTGTGGCTTCAACGCGCTCGTCGGCGGTTGGGGGAATGCTGGGGCGAATTCCTTCAGGCGGGTTGAACGTCGTATTCGACATGGCTAATCGGCCGAAGATCTCGCGCTGGCAGAAAACGTTGAGTGGCTCGCCAGACAGGCGCTCGAGAGTGAGACCGAGGAGGATGAATCCGATGTCGCTGTATTCGGCGCGGGTGCCGGGATCTGCAGTCAGGGGAGTGGCGAGGGCGGCGTGCAGGAGTTCATCGCGTGAACGCGCCTTCAGGAAGAGCTTTTCGTATGCCGGTAGACCTGACGAGTGCGAGAGCAACATATGGAAGGTGACTTCGTCGCGGCGAGGATCGGTGGCGGAGCGGAATTCCGGGAGTATGCCGATTACGGGAGCATCCAGTTCCAGTTGACCGCGTTCGTAGAGAATTGCAGCCATCGTAGTAGTCGCTATTGGCTTGGTGAGCGACGCCAGGTCGAAGATGGTGGCGCTGGAGAGGGCGTCTAAATTCTCACTTCTCGCAGATGATGCGAGAAGTGTGGCACCGGCGGAGTCGGTTTCATACACAAGGGTGCCGCAGGCTTTTCGGCCTCTTAATTCGCCGTTCACGGTTACAGCAATCGATGCCGCAGGGAAAGCTCGCTGTGTTATGGCTTCCTGAAGAACGGAGAAAGCACTGGAAAAGATCTCATCTTGCTTGTCGAACGCGGGAAGTAAGCGGTGGTTCGCATTCCGGCGATGAGATTGGGCGTGCACAGCGCAAGCGTAGCACGAGGGTACGTGGCCGACTGTAACAAGGAGGGAACGTCCGTCCTTCCGGTTGCTTGAGCCTGTCTGATACGTTGTGTAAAGTCAGAGCATCTTCATTGTCAAATTCAATCTCATGGGAGTAGCGAGGGCCGCGCCGTCATACGAGGGCGCGGAGATAGGGTACTCATGCGTGTGTTCGTGATGACGTTGTTTTCTTTGGTGCTGGTCTTGGGAACGTTAGCGCGCGCTGCCGTGCAAGAGCGCGGTATGGCGTCCGGCGGCGCGGCATCCCCAGCCCCGCCGGTGCGTCTGGGCGCGGTGGACGCGATTATTCAGCAGGCGATTGCGGATCACAACATTCCCGGCGCGGTGCTGGTGGTGGGACACGATGGGAAGGTCATTTACAGAAAAGCTTATGGGGAACGCTCGTTGGAGCCTCGGCGGGAGGCGATGACGGTCGACACGATTTTTGATATGGCTTCACTGACCAAGGTCATCGCGACCACGACGGCGGTGATGCAGTTGATGGAACTGGGGAAGATGCGGCTGAATGACCCGGTGGCGAAGTATATTTCGGAGTTTGCGCAGAACGGGAAGGAAGACATTACGATCCGGCAGTTGTTGACGCATTACTCAGGGCTGGCGCCGGATATTGATCTGACTCCGGCATTTGACTCGAAAGACTCGGCGTTCCGGCTGGCTTGTGCGGAGACGCCTCAGGTGGCACCCGGGTCGGAATTTATTTACAGCGACACGAACTTCATCATGCTGGGCTGGCTGGTAGAAAAGCTGTCGGGAGAGACGCTGGATGTTTATACGGCGAAGCACGTTTTTCAGCCGCTGAAGATGATGCACACGCGGTTCCTGCCTCCGGCGGCATGGAAGCCGAAGATCGCGCCGACGCAGTATGACGAACATGAGCACATGATCCGGGGCGTGGTGCACGATCCGCGATCGCAGCGCATGGGGGGAGTGGCGGGACATGCGGGATTGTTTTCGACGGGAGATGATCTGGCGAAGTTTGCGCAGGCGCTGCTGAATGGAGGCGACGGAATACTGTCCTCGTTGACTGTCAAGAAGATGAGCGAGCCGGAGCAGCCTCCGTCGGCTTCAACGTTGCGTGGATTTGGGTGGGATATCGACTCTCCGTTTTCATCCAATCGCGGCGATCTTTTGCCGGTGGGGTCGTTTGGGCATACGGGGTTCACGGGGACATCGATCTGGATCGATCCGACGACCAAGTCTTACGTCATCCTGCTCACCAATTCGGTGCATCCGCGGGGGAAGGGCAATGCGATCGGGCTGCGGGTGAAGGTGGCCACGGAAATTGCGGCGGCGCTGCCTTTGACGGTGGAGGAGAAAGATGCTCTTCGGTGGCAGAGCATCACCGGGTACAACGAGGCCATGAGCGCGGAGCGGCGCATGAGCGCGCGCAATGGAGCGGTGAAGAACGGGATCGATGTACTCGAGGAGCATGGCTTCGATGTGCTGAAGGCGGCTGAAGG
>QHVR01000818.1:1923-2266 GCA_003223595.1 Acidobacteriota bacterium | reverse complement strand
GGCCAAAATTGTCGGCTACGCTCTCAACAGTATCCCCTTTGCGAACGTGGTAGCGGGTAATGTGGCGGGCGTAGGTCGCGGTGTCAGCGGCCGGGTGCTTGCCAGGGTTCACTGGGATGACCAGTCGGGCTTGAGGATCCAGTTCCCGGCCTTCGAGATGGTTGACCTCTGAAATCTGCCGGATGGTGGTGTGATAGTTACGCGCCAGCGAGGCCAGCGTTTCTCCGGGCGTTACTACGTGATAGCGCCACCAGAGGCGCATATCGGGCGGGATGCTCGCGATGGCGGTCTGGTAGTCGTCGCGGGTTCCGGCAGGAAGATGCAGTTCGAACTTGCCGGTGCG
>QHVR01000818.1:441-1800 GCA_003223595.1 Acidobacteriota bacterium | reverse complement strand
AGGCCATACTGCGCCGGATTCTTCGCCATAATGGTTACGGCGAGAATGATCGGGACGTAGTTCTTGGTCTCCTTGGGCAGGACGTTGCGGTTGTAGAGTTCCCAGAAATCGGCGTACCCGGTGCGCTTGACGGCGGCCTGCACCGTGCCAGGACCGGAGTTGTAAGCGGCCATAGCGAGATACCAGTCACCGAACTGGTTATAGAGATCTTTTAGATGCCGGGCGGCGGCGCGGGTGGACTTCTCGGGATCCTGGCGGTCGTCCACATACACGTTGTGGTGCATACCATAGCCCCGGGCGCGGCTGCCCATGAACTGCCAGATGCCGCGGGCGCCTACGCGAGAGACGGCCAAGGCATGAAATCCGGATTCGGCTTGCGCCAGGTAAATGAGATCCTGCGGGACGCCTTCTTCTTTCAGGATCGGCAGCATCATCTCGCGATACCTGCCGGAGCGGGCCAATGCGCGCTCGAAAATGCCGCGGCCGTGATTTGAGAAGTAGGCGATGAACCCGGCGACCTGATCGGTCATCATGAGCGGGAGGTCGGACCGGGTGTTCTTAACGTCCGCTTCGGCTTTGGCTTTGGTACGGGCATCGGCAGAAGGACTGAGTTCGTTGGTCTGATCGATGGGCGCTGGTTCCGACTTCTGTTGGGGCTCCTGAGCCTCAGCTTGTTCCACATCGGCGGCGGTGCCGCCGGGGTATAGCTCGTTTACACCTTGAACGATGTGGTCAAATTCTTTCTGCAGTCGCGCATCCGAGCGGACATCCAGATTGCTGGAGAGGAGGCTGTTGAGAGCTTCATCGAAATTCTGCTTGGCTTGGTCCTGTTTGCCGGCGTGGAACTGGGTGAGGCCTTCCTGGTATTTCTTTTCTGCGTTATCGACCAGCAAGGTTACAGGATCCGAGATAGGAGCGAGCGACGCAGCAGGCTCGGGCCGGGAAGACTGTTCTCCGTTTTGCGCTGGCTCGGACGCAGCCTGTTGCTGTTCCGATCCTGGCTTCTTGGCCTCTTGGGCGGTGGTTGCAGAATCCTTAGTCGAGGGCTGCAGGGCAGGCGGATTGGCTGGAGGCTTTACCGCGACCGGCTTCTGTGCCGAGTGGCAGGCGCACACTCCAAGCAAGGCGCCCACGAGCAGTGCGGTCCGGACGTGGAGGTCTACGAATCGCATGTTCCTCAATAAGATGCGCGGCCTCTCCGTGGAGTTGATGTTCGCAGAATTCTACCAAAAATCGTAACCTCGGAACGCTATATGGTCAATCGCAGAAAAGACGTAGGAGGCGTTACTTTGGGCATGGTTACCCCGGAAGTCCAGGCCATTGTGCTAGGACGGTACGCGGGAGGGCGGTAACCGAGTC
>QHVR01000818.1:0-417 GCA_003223595.1 Acidobacteriota bacterium | reverse complement strand
GCTCAGCGAGGATTAATGACTTTGATCTCGAACAGTTTCGGCCAGAGTTTACCGGTCACGAAAAGGCGATTGCCCTTGGGGTCATAGGCAATCCCGTTCAGGACGGCACCCTCGCCGTGGAGTTCGCGCTTATCAATGATGCCCTTCAGATCGATTCGCCCCAAGACCTTTCCGGTGTGCGGAGAAATGCGCACGATCTCGTCTGTCTCCCAGACATTGGCATAGATTTCACCTCCTACCCATTCGAGCTCGTTGAGGCGTTCGACCGGCCGTCCGGATTGATCCGTCACTCGCAGGCGGCGAATGGGGTGGAACGACTTGGCATCGAGGAAGCACAGGTACGAGGTGCCATCGCTCATGATCAGCTGAGTTGCGTCATGCGTGAGTCCCCAACCTTCCCCTTCGTAGGACATGGTT
>QHVR01000241.1 GCA_003223595.1 Acidobacteriota bacterium | reverse complement strand
CCGCACCGCTTTTTCCAACTCTTTCTGCGCAGACGCAAGATCGCCGCTCTGCAGCGCCTCCTGCCCTCGCTGCAACGCACTCTGCGCGCTCGATTTCGTGGACGGCGCCAGCTGCGCGCAGGCCACATCGCCTGCCGCGCTCAGAAGCACAAGGATGAGGATCAACTTGAAGAATCTAAGGAACACGATGGATGAGAATATTCGCTGAATGACCTACGCCGGGCTTGATCGCCATTATATCGAAGCAAGTGTATATTCACGTCGGGACACCCGGCCGCGTTACCGCATAACGATTCTCTTGCAATGACCATCTCTCGTCGCACATTCATGCAGCTCTCGACGGCAACCGCGCTCTCCAGCCTCTGCCCGGGGCTCGCTGACCAGAATTCGCAACTCTGCCCCAAGCTCTCCTCCGACCCGCTCCGCCCTCAATATCATCTTCTCCCCGCTCACAACTGGATGAACGATCCCAACGGTCCCATTTTCTACCGCGGCCGCTATCACATGTTCCACCAGTACAACCCGCAAGCCGCCCTGTGGGGCAACATGAACTGGGCCCACGCCACCAGCGACGACATGATTCACTGGCAGCACGAGCCCATCGCTCTCGTTCCCACTCCCGACGGTCCCGACCAGGACGGCGTTTTCAGCGGCAGCGCCGTCCTCGATAACGGCAAGCCCACAATGATCTACACCGGAGTGCAACCTCCGCGGACACCAACAGAAGCAACGCTCAATGACGGAGTGCACACGTGGCGCGAAACGCAATGCCTCGCCGTTGCCGCCGATGACGACTTGCGTATCTGGAAAAAGCTCCCGCAACCCGTCATTGCAACTCCTCCCGCTGGTCTCGTAGTCACTGGTTTTCGGGATCCATGTCTATGGCGCGAGGGTGCCCGCTGGATGCTGATCGTAGGTTCGGGCATTCGGGGCAAAGGTGGCACCATCCTTCTTTATACGTCTCCCGATCTCCGCCAATGGACTTACCTCCATCCCCTGCTTGAGGGTTCTCCCAGTGGCAGGGCGGGCAATAACCCGGTGGACACAGGCGACATGTGGGAATGTCCCGACTTCTTCCCGCTCGGCAACAAGCATGTACTGCTGATCTCTACGATGGGAAAAGTTCGCTGGAAAGTTGGCACGTACGCGGACCAGCGTTTCACGCCAGAAAAAGAAGGAGTCGTTGATTGGGGTTCGTACTATGCCGCCAAAACCATGCTCGACCGCACCGCCAATCGCATCCTCTGGGGATGGCTTCCGGAAGCGCGCTCCGATGCCGACTTGATCGCCGCCGGATGGGCCGGCGTGATGTCGCTACCGCGTGTGCTCTCGTTGACTCCGCAGAATGAACTTCAAACTGAAGTTGCACCTGCAGCGAGAATTCTCCGAGGCAGCCATAGCCGCGCGCAACACCAAGAAATCGAACGAGTCCGCATCCACGATCTCGCCGCCGAACTGGATCTCAACTTTCAACCGAAATCCGAGAAGTTCACTCTACGCCTCCACTCCAATAGCCAAGACTTCGCGGTCATCACCTGCTCAAACGCACCGGGCGGTCGCGAGCTTCGTATAGGCAAAATCACGGCGCCCCTCTCCGGCGCGCGCGTACACCTCCAGATGTTTCTCGATGGATCAGTCCTGGAAATCCGCGCCAATGAAACCACTTTCATCACCGCGAGGATCTATCAAATCCCTACCGGTCCCTTGGGGCTAAAGCTGGAAGGAAGCGTGGAAGATGCAGTTCTCGACGCCTGGCAAATGACTCCCATTTCGCCCAACCGCCTGACCGCCCCACTCTGCTCCTGAGCCGAGGGGCCCACCTGTCCAGGCAAACACTCGATCTGCTATACTAGCTTTGACGCATTTACCACGGTTTGCTCGTGACGCGGTGGTCCTTTAGACCAGATTCATCTCCGCCTTTCCTGCCCGCCGTTTTATTCAGCGCCAAAACTCAAAATAGAGTGCGAGCGGCGTAGACGCTCTTAAGCGAAGTGTACCCCGGGCGCCCTCCAGAAAGAACAAACGAAAGATGACTACATTTGCCGAACTGCCCTTGTCTTCTGCCTTGCAGCAGAAGTTGGCGGCAGCTCAATTCACTGAATTAATGCCTATCCAGGAGCGTGCCATCGAGCCCGCCCTTGAGGGCAAAGACGTGATTGGAACTGCGCAGACCGGAACTGGAAAAACTCTGGCCTTCCTGATCCCCGTAATCGAGATGCTGAACCAGGAAGGCTCACGCCAGCCCGCCGCGCTGGTGTTGCTTCCCACGCGCGAGCTCGCCATGCAGGTGCACGAGCAGTATGAGCAGCTCCGCAGCAAGCGCCTCCCTAACGCCGTCCTGATTGTCGGCGGCCTATCGGAGAACACGCAGATTCAGGCCCTGCGCAAGGGTGCACGCCTGATCGTCGCCACCCCCGGACGCCTGCAGGACTTCATCTCCCGAAGGCTCGTGGATTTGTCCCAGATCAAGATCCTGGTGCTCGACGAAGCTGATCGCATGCTGGATATGGGCTTCTTGCCCGCCATCCAGCGGATCCTAGACATTCTTCCTCGCAACCGCCAGACCCTCTGCTTCTCGGCCACCATGGAGCATTCGGTAGTGCGCCTGGTGCAGGACTGTACTCGGGACGCCGTACGCATAGCCTTGGGCTCCGTCCTGAAGCCCGCTGCTAGTGTCGAACTGAGAGCGTATGAAGTTCGTCCCGACGCGAAGATGGCGACGCTACGACAATTGCTCGATGCGCAGGAAGGTCAGACCCTGATCTTTACTCGTACCAAGCGTGGCACCGAACGGGTCGCGAAAGAGTTGGTGCGTGACGGCTTCAATGCTGCCATGATCCACGGCGATCGCTCGCAATCACAGCGCAACAGTGCCCTACTAGGATTCCAGGAAGGTCGCTATCGCGTGCTAGTGGCTACCGACGTAGCTGCCCGTGGCTTGCACATCGACGACGTTGCTCACGTCATCAACTACGACCTGCCGAAGATGGCGGAAGACTTCATCCATCGCGTGGGCCGCACGGGACGAGCCGGATCCGAAGGTTGCGCTTCCACCATCGTCACAGCCGCTGACATTCCGGACCTGAGGAGTATCGAACGCACACTCCAGATGCGAATGGAACGGAAGCAACTGGACAATAGCGCCGATCCCTCGCGTGTACGGGTGGTACAGAACACACTTGCCAGCCGCACGTTGACC
Organism: Acidobacteriota bacterium; assembly: GCA_003223595.1. Taxonomy (GTDB): domain Bacteria; phylum Acidobacteriota; class Terriglobia; order Terriglobales; family Acidobacteriaceae; genus Sulfotelmatobacter. The sequence continues at coordinate 6,016 of QHVR01000241.1, read as the reverse complement.
GCGTTGCCAGGTGAAGTGTTTATTTAGAAAACTGGAGAATCGAACTTCAGCTGTTCTGGGCGGCCACCCAGAACAGCTATTGGTCGCTTGCTGTCCCCGCTCGTTGCAGTACCTCGTCATCGCAAAGAGGACTGACAATCCAAGGCAGTTTTCCCTCTTCTTCTATTGCTCATCGTTCGAGCACCTGATCCAGCAGTTGGTTGACAGCGCGATGCGCTTCGCCGATGGCTGTACGATGGTCTGGCGTGCCGGATAGGTCCGTATTCGCGAACGCGATTCGCCCGAATGGCGCCGCACGCAAAACACTCCGTGGCGCAGGGTTTCCGTCGCTACCGAAAAAGAATCCGGGCTGCGGACTTACGTAGGCGTGTCCCCAACGGTTCAGGACGATGCCGGCGATGTCCCGAGCGGCGTCGAACCCAGAGGCGGAAAACATCTCGCTCAATTGTGTGCGGATCTGCCGTTCGTAATCGCGAAATGGCGTACTCAAGAGCTGAGCGCGTCCCAGGTCGCCCTGCTCCTGAAGCGGCAAGCCGTAGTGCGGGAAAAGAACTTTCAGCGTGAGCACGACGGGAGAATCCGGACCGATCGTCTTTTTGTCCGTCGAAAACGTCGGCTGCTTCCGAACCGCGGTAAAACTGCCCAACCCTTCAAACCATTGGCATCCTGAGACACCCAGTTTGTAGAGAAATCGCCAATTGCGCAGGGCTACATTCGCCATCATGCAGGGCGAACGGTAGAACTGATCGTAAGCCTGCCGATGCGTGGCGGGCAGGTCGCGAATGACTCGCTTTGTCGTCCAGCAGCCTCCTGCCATGACCGCAGATCGCGTTTTGATGCGGTACAGCTTGCCGCCGCGGCTGTAAGCAATGGTGACGAGGTTTGACTTCGAGGGATCGCCCTCATGCTGCACCCATACAGCGGTGCTCGCCAGTCGAATTCTTGTGGGCTGACCGGGACGGTCTAGCGCCTGAAAATCGATGTTGTTGCGGCATACGGACTCGAGTGAGTTGGCACCGGAAATGGAATCCGGGATGAGCCTTTTCACCATATGCCGCGCAATTCCATCATTTCCCCCCGGAAACGAGAGCGAAGGTTGATCGATGGAGCGATCGACGTCGAAGGCATAGATGCAGTATGCGGAAACCACGTCCGGTCCGGCTCCGAATCCACCGCCTTCTTCGGCCATGAAGGTTTGAATGGTTTCGCGGCTCAGGCCGTACGTATCCATCATGTAGCGTTCGATCGTGACCCCATCCAATTGCCGCGATTTCTCGTCCCCCGGATACGCAAAGGGCAAGCCCGGCTTGTCTTGCTGGTTGTATTTGAGCAGTTCAGCGCGCATCTTCTCCGAGATTGGTGCGCCTTGCAGCTTTTTCTTCCACGGATCAATGAGCCACATCCCTGGCTTCTGCCCAAACTTGGCGCCAAAGTAAAATCCGACGGGACCTCTCTGATCTTCGAAACTGTTCCCCACAGGAATTTCTGGAGAAGAGCTATTCCACTTCTGGTACTCGAACTCGCGCCAGTTCAGGCCGATGGCCTCAAAGAACCTCGCCATGGAGCTGTACGGCAATGGCACCTGGAAATGATCTGCGCCCTGCGGCCCCATGATGCGCTGGCCATCCACCATGAACTCATTCCGCTTGGCCTCTCCCCCGAAAACAGGATGATTGTCGAGAACCAGGCACGTGAGCTTCGGGCCGGCGTACGTCTGGAAAAACACCGCTGCGGAAAGGCCGCTGACTCCTCCGCCAACCACTACACAATCGAATATTTCGTCGGTGTCAATTGTGTCCTGCGGCAATGAATCAAACACACGATCCCGAACCTCGTGGCCCGCGTTCATCACTTCCAGCGTGTTTCCGTTTGAATTGGCGTAGTCTCCGATGCCGCCGTACCCCGTCCACTCATCTGTGGCGCTGGCCATGAGTTGCTGAGGGCTGAGCGGACCAAGCAAAACGCCACCGGTCGCCAGCAGAGTTGAATTTAGAAAATCACGCCGGCAAATTGGTTGATAAATGCCCAGCGCTCGATCATGCTTTTTCTCGTCCGACACAACACTCCTTGTCTCCACTTCGGCTCGCTACGGTTTTGAGACAATGTCCGCTACTGTGATTCCCAATCGCATTCCATAAAATCTCGCAGCAAATCGATGACCTCCAATGACATGAAGCTCCAGGCCTCCTTCGGTCAGTGCATCGTTCCACATCCCTAGCTAACACTTCTATTTCTGCAGAGTCTATACTACCGCTCGAAAGTGAAGACCAACTCCATCGCTATCCATGACGCTTTCTAACTATCTTCAGGAGTCCACCGTGAAATCCGCACTCGTCGCAGTTGTGTTTTTAGTGTTTTCGATAGCGGTTGCTGGCCAGGAAACGTCAGAGCTATCTACGCCTCCCAACGGGGACAATGAGCATGCGGAAGTCTCGCAATGGATCGGCCCCGTCAAAATTTCCATCGACTATCACAGTCCCAAGGTTCACAACCCAGACAACAACGATCGCACCGGACACATCTGGGGTGAATTAATTCACTACGGCTTCTTTGACGAGGGCTTTGGGCCGACGAAAGGTGCGCCGTGGCGCGCCGGCGCTAACGAGAGCACCTCCATCACCTTCTCCAATGACGTGAAGGTCGAAGGCAAAGACCTGAAAGCTGGCACCTACGCGCTCTTTCTGGACGTGGAAAAAGACGGGCCCTGGCAGTGGATCTTTTCCAATCACTTGGGCTGGGGGAGCTATCAATACGATCCCCAGGATGAAGCTCTGCGCGTGCCGGTGACGCCACAGGAAGCAGCCTTTACCGAATTCCTGACCTACGGCTTCGACGAGCGCCGTCCTGAATCTGCGCTGGCTTACCTGCAGTGGGAGAAGAGCACTTTATGTCGCGAAGATGCGCCAGGATCTCCAGTCATGGGCCGGGTTCAACTACCAGGACTGGCAGAGCGCCGCGCAATTTTGCGCTGACAACAAGATCAATCTCGAGGAAGCTCTAAACTGGGCCGACAAGGCGATCGACGGGCCGTTCCGCGGGGCCACGGTCGCGCACGAAGATTTTTCCACGCTCTCCACCAAAGCCGCTGTTTTGGACGCCCTCGGTCGCGAATCCCAGGCGGATACCGTCATGCAGAGAGCAATGCATTTGCCCGGAACGGACGCCTATTCAGTGTATGCCTATGGCATGGGGCTGCTGCGCAAGGAGAAGAAGGACAAAGCCATGAGCACGTTCATCTTCAACCAGCAGCAGCATCCACAAGATAAGTTCTGGACTTCGCTGGGACTGGCTCGCGGCTACACAGCCTTAGGTGATAAGGAGAAGGCAATCGCTAACTGGGAGGTTGTCCTGCAGAATGTCCCGGCCAACCTGAGCAATAGGACCGCAGCATACCAGGCTGCGCTGAAGAAGCTGAAGGACGCCAGCTAAGGTACCAGACTGGTGGCAGATGTCAAATAGGCTCGTCGCCGTAAACACCTCGGCTGGCTTTGAAATCCTGGTGAGCGCGGCAGGACTCGAACCTGCGACCCATGCCTTAAAAGGGCATTGCTCTACCAACTGAGCTACGCGCCCACTTTTCTCCAATCTAACACATCGCGAATACTTCATACCCATGGGCGGCATTGCGCCCTGGCAATGCCGACTTGAATTCTTAACTGATTCCGAGCAGCTTGCGTGGGTCTGGCTCATGAGCAAGCATTCGGCCTGGACACCCTCTCAATTTGCGCCTCGATTTTACACTGTGGTGACAAATACCTTGTCGCACAGCAAATAATCTTGTCCCGCGGCTGCTATGTTCGGCACGCGGTCACCCCAGGTGTCAGCCTCAAGACGCTGACACGTTGCCCGCGTAAAAATCCATCCCCCGAGAAATCGCCTGAAGCAGACGAACTCTCACGTTCACAGCCTCCAAACATGTTGCAACTAGGAGACCGGAAGCATGCAGAACCATAGGACAGGGCAATCCCCACTCAAGTCGACCTTGCTTGCACAGTTGTGCGCGAAATTCCGTTTGCGGGAACCTCGAATCTTTATTGCCATCCTCCTTTCAATACTGGGAATGGGGAACATTCCAAGCGCGCACGCTCTGCCGGCTTTTGCGCGGAAATACGGACTGCGTTGTTCCGCCTGCCATGAGTCCTGGCCCATGCTGAATTATTTCGGCCAGAAGTTCAAAGACAATGGCTATCAATTGATGAACGATCGCGACGCTCCGATATGGCAGAACGCTTCCTACTGGCCCATCACCATGCGTATGACGCCGTTCTGGAGCCGCGAGAGCATCAATAAAGTCGCTGTCGATAGTGCTCCTACCGGAGAGCAGAAGATCACCACCACCGGCTTCAACCTGGGCGGGCTCGACATATTAACCATGGGCACGCTGGAGAAGAACTTTTCCTTCCAGCTTGTACCTTCCGCCGAAGAGACCGGGGAGTTCCACTTCGAAGCCGTGAACGTGCGCTTTGACAACCTCTTCCACAGCCCATGGCTGAACGTCAAAGTCGGCAAATTTGAACTCGACACCTTCATCTCGGAGAAACGCGGCCTCACCCTGTCCGGCAGCGGTGGCGACTATCAACTCTTCCATTTCATTCCCGTCGGAGACGGCAATATCTTCGGCCAGGTCGGCGATAACCAACTCGGCGTCGAATGGATGGGTCACTCCGACAACGACCGTACCCGCCTGTCGGCAACCGTGTTCAGTTCCACCGAGGGCAATGTCGACGTGCCCTATGGACAGAATTCGTACTCCGCCTTCTTCGCCGGCAGTCAGGCCTTCAGCGCTGGCAAGCTCGGAATGCAGCGCATCGGCGGATACGCCATGTACGGTGTCGCCCCCACTACCTACCTGACCGACGGAGGTGTCCCGATCCCAGGCTCCGGCCTCGGCAACAAAACCTTCAGCCGCGTAGGCTTCGAGGGCCTCTTCTACCTGGGCCAGCACCTCGATTTCCAGGTCTTCACCCAGCATGGCTCTGACAGCGCCTGGTTCGGCGCCTGCTACGGCGACATCATCACTGGCACTTGCGATCCTGCTTCGCAGAACAACACGACTGGCGTGCTGCCCGCGGGAGCCCGCAATCCCACCTGGAACGGCGCGTTTGTCGAAACCCACTACGTCTACAGCCCGCAGCTAACGATCTTCCAGCGTTCCGAATGGGTCCGCATGTCGCAGCAGGCATTTGCCACCAATCCCTCCAACCTCGGCGATATCGACAACTATGTCGTGGGCTATCGCTACAACCCATTCATGAGCAGTCGTGCCGGATTCGCCTTCCACAATGAGTACTCGTGGATTCGTCAGCGCGGTACTTCCCCTGTCACCGGAACTGACCTGAGCAGCAACAGCCTGATGCTGGGATTTGACTTCGATTTCTAAGAGGATGGCATGCGATCAACACTGCACATATCCGTTCCTTGCTTGGGATTACTGAGCCTGGCATTTTCCTTGCCTGCCGTCGCGCAACAAACGCACGCCGACTTCGCCGCCCGCATCGGCATGGAGAGCCATGTTGGCAACATGACGGGCCACGCCAAAAATGCTCAATACGATTACCGCCGCTATTGTGCCGGCTGTCACGGTGAGAGAGGGGATGGCAATGGCGAGAATGCTCCCTGGATCGATCCTAAGCCGCGCGATTTCCAGCTGGGCATTTTCAAATGCCGCTCCACTCCTACCGGAACACTACCGACGGACCAGGATCTGTCCGACACGATTGCCCGCGGAATTGACCGCTCCAACATGCCGTCCTGGAACATGTTTACCTTGCAGCAGAAGGCAGACTTGGTGGCATGGGTGAAGCATTTTTCGCCCCGCTGGACCAGTGAAAAACCGGGAACGCCGATACAAATTCCGGCCGAGCCAGAAGTCACGGCCGAGCGCATCAAGAATGGCCGCGAAATCTTTGCCAAGGTGCAGTGCTGGAAATGCCACGGCGTTACTGGTGAGGCCAATGGTCCCTCGGCGGCAACTTTGCAGGACGACCTTGGGCGCCCGATTGCCCCCTTCAACTTC
>QHVR01000240.1 GCA_003223595.1 Acidobacteriota bacterium | reverse complement strand
GGAGAACTGCGCGCCAGCCATTCGCAAATGCTGGCCGCTCCTCCCATTGGTGGCGGGGCACTGCAACTCACCTATTTAGCCCACACCGGCGCTGTGGTGAAGAAGGGCGACCTGGTCATGGAGTTCGATCCGTCGGAACAGCGCTACAAACTGGAGCAGAGCCGTTCGGAACTCTTGCAGGCGGATCAGGAAATCATCAAGGCCAAAGCCGATGCCGCGGTTGTGGCGTCGCAAGACAAGGTGGCCTTGCTCAAGGCCCGCTTCGATGTAAGGCGTGCACAACTCGATGTTCAGAAGAATGAATTGGTCAGCGCCA
>QHVR01000239.1 GCA_003223595.1 Acidobacteriota bacterium | reverse complement strand
TAAGGAAATGGAATTGAGCGCTCAAAGCGGCGAAATGGAACGCAACAACATCAAGGAAGGCCAGACTGTAGATTTTCAGCTGGATGCGCTGCCAGGAAACACATTCCACGGGGTGGTGAAGACCGTCGGATCCAGCAATTCGAAGCCGTTCTGGGACGCGGGCTCGGCCAACAAGTTCGAAGTGTTGATCCGGTTGACGAGCACCGACGCTCGCATGCGGCCAGGCCTCACCGCAGGGGTATACATCAATAGCGACCCGCGCAAGAATGTGCTGTACGTGCCCCGCCAGGCCTTGTTCCTGAAAGACAATAAGCGGGTGGTATATGTACGCCGTGGAGAGAGCAACTTTAATCCTCATGAAGTAAGCATCCAGGCTGAGAACGAGAGCCGGGCGGCAGTGGAAGGGCTCAGCGCAGGCACTGAGATTGCAATGGTGGATCCCACCTCGTCGCGCAAGGCTGCAAATGCCGGACCTGCAGGAGGGGCTCCGTAATGCCAAGCGCGAGCACAGCCTCAACCCCGCGAGTTCTTGAGCGCTACCAGCGCTGGCTGCCCGACCTGCGGCTCGGATTGCAGAACCTGCTGCTCCACAGGCTCCGGTCCATGCTCACGATGTTGGGCATGATCTTTGGGGTCGCCGCCGTGGTGTCGATGCTTTCCATCGGAGCGGGGGCGCGGCAGAAAGTCATGGCGCTGATCGAGCAGATGGGCGTCCACAATCTCATCGTTGAGGCCAAAGAAACGACCGAGTGGCAGGCGCATCAAAAGATTCGCAAACTTTCGCCCGGACTGACACTTCAGGATTACCGCGTGATTCGCGACGATCTCAGCGACATTGTGGCCGGCACTCCGCGCAAGCGCATGACGCCGACAACGACGCTGCCCAAACCACAGCAGGATCCCCCCGCCGTATTCGGAGTGGACCCCGTCTACATGAGAATTGCGGGGCTGCATATGCTCGCAGGTCGCTTCTTCAGCGATGACGAGGACATTCATGCCGCCCCCGTCTGCGTGTTGGGTGCCGCGGCGCGTTCCAGTATCTTCGGTTCGGCTGATCCGATCGGGGAACATGTGAAGGCGAATGAAGTCTGGTTTCGCGTCATAGGAGTAGCGGCGCCGCAACTCAGTTCGCAGACGGAAGTTGCCGGGGTGCCCACGCAGGATTTGAACAACATCATGTACGTTCCATTGAACTCGTCCATCCTGCGCCTGGAGGACAACTACAGCGATGTTCGGGATGAGATTGACGGCATGTACCTGAATGTGCGCGAGAGTGCGAATTTGGGCGCGGTCGCGCAGGTGGTGCGGGCGATTCTGGATTCCTCGCATCACTCGGCCGCAGACTTCAGCGTGATTGTGCCGGCGGAATTACTGGCGGAGCAGCAGCGGACAGAGAGGCTGTTCAACGCGGTGATGGTGGCCATCGCCTCCATTTCCCTGCTGGTCGGGGGGATCGGCATTATGAACATCATGCTCGCCAGCATTTTGGAACGCACCCGGGAGATTGGCGTGCGCCGCGCCGTGGGTGCGCGGCAGGCCGACATCATCCGCCAGTTTGTGGTCGAGGCGGTTTTGATCTCATTCGTGGGTGGCAGTTTCGGAATTGTCTTCGGATTCATCATGTCGCGTCTCATCGCGTGGTTGGCAGGTTGGTCCACCATCGTCACCGCAAGTTCCATCCTGCTCGCGTTTGTTGTATCGATCACGGTGGGATTGGTGTTTGGGATTTACCCGGCAGTAAAGGCAGCTCGTCTCGACCCAGTGGAAGCAATTCGTTACGAATAGTGGGATCGTGGTTCATCTTACTGGCTGAAAAACAATCTGGAGGGTAGACGGCATGAGGCAATCTGTCATGGGGATTGCGATTTGTTTTTTGTTCGTTTTCGTCTTCCCGCTGTGCGCCCAAAACGAAGGCTATCGTGATTACGCCACACCGCAGATCCGCTCCGGCAAACTGGAAGGGCCACAGCACCTGCGAAGCTACGTGATCGAAGGCAAGCTGCGCCTCAGCTTGCGGGACGCGGTTGTGCTCACGCTGGAAAATAACAGCGAAGTGCGGGTTCGCGAGACGCAAGTGGAAACCTCCAAATTCTCTTTGCTGGGAGCGCATGGACCATTTGATCCTGTCCTCTCGAGCGTGGATAACATCAACAGCACCACCTCGCCGCCGTACACCTTCCTGCAAGGAACGGGAAGTTCGAATGTAAATTTTAAGAGCACAACCAAGAGTATCCAGTTCAACTATTCGCAGATGTTCGAGTCGGGGACGACGTTCCTGGGTGGGTTTAACACTTTCATCAACTCGTCAAATAGTTCCTTTTTTCTTTTCAACCCCTACACGGCGTCTACCTTGAATTTTCAGCTGACGCAACCGTTACTGCGGAATGGATGGTTTGCGGCGAATCGCGCGCCGCTCGTCATCGCGCGCCGGAATCTGCAGCAATCGCGTGCTGCCTTTGTGGCCGAGGTCAACAACAACATCTTGCAGGCGGTGAATCAATACTGGGCGGTGGTGCAGGCCCGAGGCAATCTGGAGGTAGCCCAAGAGTCCATGGCTGCCGCGGAGTCAACTTACAAACGCGACAAGCGAGCCTTGGAACTCGGCGCGCTGCCCCCGCTGGACATTTACCGTTCGGAGTCGCAGGTGGCATCGCGTCGGGTACTGGTCATCCAAAGCGAATACGCGCTGAGGCAAGCCGAAGATGCATTGCGCCTGACCATTGGCGCCGATCAGGATCCGTATTTTCAGGCGCTTGATCTCGATTTGACCGAGAGGCCCGAACCCGGAGACGAGTTGCGTGCCATTGATGCAGCCAGCGCGCTGCAAACAGCTTTGACCAAGCGCCCTGAGTTCGAAGCTGCGCAAGCCGCCTTGGCCAGAGATGAGACGCAAATTCGTCTGGCTCGCAATCATCTGTTGCCTCAATTGGATCTCCTCGCTCTTTACGCCAGCAATGGCGTGGGCGGAAGAACCGGGATCGACACCATTGGCCAGCCGCTTTCCAGTTCCTGGCTGAACCAGATGTTCGGCTTCGGTTATCCAACGTACGAGGCCCAGCTGACGTTGAGCCTGCCCTTGAAGAACCGGGCGGCCAAGGCAGAAATGGGCTCTGCGCTGGTTTCGCGACGCAGTGATTTGTACAACCAACGGTACATTCGCGAGCAGGTGACTCTGGATGTGACCAACGCCGTGCATCAACTCGAGCAGGCAAAGCTGAGTGTTGCCGCCGGCAAGGAGGCTTTTGATTTGGCTCAGAAGACGATGGCCGCCGAGCAGCGCAAGTACGAGCTGGGATCAGGCACGATCTTTTTTGTCCTGGAAGCGCAGACGGAACTCGCGTCCGCGCAACAGAGCCTGCTGCAGTCCGAGGTCGGGTACCAGATGGCCCTCGCCAGCGTGGACCACGCGACCGGAGAATTGCTGGAGCCCTACCATGTCCAAATTGCTGAGTTGACGCACTAGGGCGGCACCTCGATATCTGGAAACTTGCCCGGCGACGCAGTAAACTAAGCATCCAGCCCGTGCGAAAGTGGCGGAATTGGCAGACGCACCAGACTTAGGATCTGGCGGGTAAAACCGTGGGGGTTCGAGTCCCCCCTTTCGCACCAATCACCTGGATTTCCCCGATTAGCTCACCATTCTCCGGAACACAGCATGCCGAAGGCGTCCAGATTGCGTGCGCTCCACAAACTCCAGTTCGCAGCGGCGTTCCGGCTTCACCCATGCACACTCTTTCATCTTCTCGGCAGTAAGACCGTGGCCCGACCGGTTCGGCTCCGGCAAGTTCACGAACGGACACTTGCCGGTGATGAGCGGCTTCAGTTCGCGGAAAACTTGCTCGCGGAGATGCGGCGTGAAGCCCCCAGCGACCCGCTTGACGTAGTAGAGATCTTTTCCTCGATATTCCCCGACGATGATCGATGAGAAGTTGCTCCCATGCGCGACATACCCGCCGATCACGAATTCACCTTCGAGATTGAAGCGATGCTTCTGCCACGCGTCGGACTCCTTCCCCGGAATGTAAATCGACTTCGAGCGTTTCGCGACTACACCCTCCAGTCCAAGGCTCTTCACTTGTTGAATCAAGGGAGCGAGTTTTGTGCGGAACTGCGGATT
>QHVR01000238.1 GCA_003223595.1 Acidobacteriota bacterium | reverse complement strand
TCTGGAGCCCGGCTTCTTTCCGCCCACCGCGGAGGAAATTGAACTCGCGGTTCAACTTGCAGCCCAGGCATTCCCACTTTACCGTCACACCTCCGGGCGCGAACGGGCTGCATTCTTGCGCAAAGTCGCCGAGAACATCGAAGCCGTTGCACCCGATATCGTGGAACGCGCTGGCAAGGAAACTGCGCTGCCCCAGGCTCGGCTGCAGAGTGAGACCGCGCGAACCTGCGCTCAGCTCCGCCTCTTTGCCCAGGTCGCCGAAGAAGGCTCATGGGTCAATGCGCGCATCGATCGTGCCGATGCCAATCGCAAGCCTCTTCCCAAGCCTGACATCCGCTCGATGCTCCGCCCGCTCGGACCTGTGGTCGTATTCGGCGCCAGCAATTTCCCGCTGGCCTTTTCCGTTGCCGGCGGAGATACCGCCTCAGCCTTGGCTGCAGGCAATCCCGTGATCGTGAAGGCCCATGGCGCTCATCCCGGCACCAGCGAACTGGTCGGTCGAGCCCTGCAGGATGCAGTCCGCCAGTGCGGCCTGCCCGAAGGCGTTTTCTCCCTTCTGTTCGGCAGCGGCACTCAGGTGGGAACGACTCTGATGAAGCATCCGCTGGTGAAAGCGGGAGGCTTCACCGGATCCCGCATAGCGGGAAGAATCCTGATGGATGTGGCGGCATCCCGGCCGGAGCCAATTCCATTCTACGCCGAGATGAGCAGCACCAATCCCGTCTTCATCCTGCCGGGCGCTCTTCGCGAGCGCGCCGATGCGATTGCTTCCGGATTGCACGGCTCGTTCACGCTCGGGGCGGGGCAGTTCTGTACCAAGCCCGGGATGGTCTTTCTGCCGCGAGGTTCCGAAGCTACGAAGTTCGGGGAGAAGCTAGGGCAACTGGTAAGCGGTTCGGCGCCTTTCCATCTTCTGACCAAAGTGATCCACCAGTCCTATGGATCAGCCGTCGAGAAGCGCCGCGCGGAGCAGCAGGTCAAAGTTGTCGCCGAGGCCGCCTGTCCTAAGTCCGCTGGATTCGCAGCCGGCTCGCTGGTGTTCGAGACCGACGCTGAAACTTTTCTGAAATCAGATCTGGATTCGGAAATTTTCGGCCCAACCACGCTTCTGGTGAACCATTCCAGCCGCGAACAGGTTCTGGCCATCGCCCGCTCGCTTGAGGGACACCTCACCGCGACCATTCACGGCACAGAAGAAGATCTGCGCGATTACGCCGATCTGGTCGCTATCCTGGAAACCAAAGTGGGTAGGCTGATCTTCAACGGCTACCCGACCGGCGTCGAAGTCACGCACGCAATGGTTCATGGAGGCCCCTATCCGTCAACTTCGGATGGAAGATCCACATCGGTGGGTACGCAGGCGATTTTCCGTTTCACCCGGCTGGTCTGCTATCAGGGCTTTCCCGACTCCGCGCTCCCGGACGAACTGAAGGACGCAAACCCGCTAGGAATCTGGAGAATGCTGGAAGGACAAATGACCCGCGACCCGCAAGTGCGCTCCTGAAACAAGACCACCCGCGTGGGGACAGCCCCTTGGGCTGTCCAGGGTCTGGCGGAATGCGCCGTCCTAAGCTCTACACCGGCACCGCTTCGCGCCGCACATGCATCATCCCGACCACGGCTTCGTATATCCGTTTGCGCGCTTCATGCCGTTCATACGCGCGCGTGACGTAGCGAACTCGCAGTTCCACCCCAGCGCCCGTAGGACGAACGTTGATTCCAGGTACCGCCGACAGAGTTTTTGCCCGGTAGTGAGAGGTAGTCTCTTTCCACTCCGCCTCAGCTGTAGCCGCGTTAGCGGCCGTCTCCTGTTCCACCAGCTTTTGAATGCCGTCGATCACAGGGTAGGGATCCTGGCTCGCCGGGATCAGCAGTTGCAGCTCATCCCACATCCACTGTCCAGAAGTCGTGAAGTTGAAGAAGTGTCCTTCAATCGCGAAGCTATTTACAAACGACACGCGACGACCCGTGGGATGACTGGAGTCGGTCCAGTTGCCGGTCTCGAGCAGCACCGTCTTCAGCAGCCCGACCTCGACTACCTCACCGGCCACACCGTTGATTTCAACCCAGTCGCCCACGCGAATTCCATTCCGTCCCATCAGGATGAACCACCCGAAGAACGCAACGATGAAATCCTTCATGGCGACGGTCAGCCCCGCGCCCGCCAGGCCGAGAACGGTCGTAGTTTGCGTCGGCATTCCAATAATGATGAACAGTATGAACAGTGCGCCCACCGCCTGAGCCCCGAACTTCACCACCGCCCGCAGTGTGTCGATGCGCTTGTTCTCCGCCGTAAGCCCCGTGAACAGGCGATCGATCACGCGGGCTGCAATATAGAGCAGGAACAGAACCAGCACTATGGATAAAAAGGCCTCGATCATGTGGTGTAACGCGGCGCGCTTCCGGACGTCGACCAGTTCAATCCAGTTGCCGTAAATGTCGCTTAAGTCCTGCTCGTCCTGAACCCGTCGTCCGAGATCGGCGAGATTCTTCTGATCCAGGGTGAACTGCTTGAGAGTGGCCAACGTTGCAGTAGCCGTGGCTTTCGACGCATCACGGTTCGCCGTCGCGCTGGCGGCAAATCCTTTGGCCTGTTGCTTGGCGTCTTCGCGGCTTGGTCGTTCTTGCTCAACCTGTGCGGCCAGCTTGGCATGGCGTTGAACCAGCCGTTGTTGCTTCTGCACAGCTTCCTGTCTGGCTTGTTCCAACAGCAGGGTCTTGTCCCGCAGTGCCTTCCATGCCTGGGTTACCGACAGCAACGTGTACGCCTGATAGTCCTGCTCGTGCGGATTCACAGCGGACCCAGCCGGTGCAGCATTGTGATCTCCCGCTTCGTGATCCGCCTGCAGTCGCTTGATCTTCGATTCCTGATCGCCGCCCGCCTGCTCAAGGTCCTCGGTCGCGTCGTCCAATTCATCCTGATCGAGTTCCATCTGCGCTTTGATCACATCGATCTGGTCCTGCAAATTGTCTTTTTGCGTTTCCGCAGCAAGCGCGAGCTTACGCGTGAGTTCCGCAAGCTTGTCCTGATCTTCTTTGACTGTCTGTTGCGCCTGTTTCTTGCGGATCTCGATCTGCTTGGCTTCGGGAGAAAGCGCTGGAGGATTTTCCTGGGCCGTCCGGATCGCGTCATAGAAAGCCAGATCGACTTCGTGATCGCCGACCTTTTCCGCCTCATGAGCCAGCGCGATTTCCGCCGGAGTGCCCGCAAGCGCCGCCATCCGGCGAGCAGTCTCTAGCGGACGCAGATCGACAAGCCGCCGGCGCTGCGAAGACGCTTTGGTCTTCGACGCTTTCCTGCCCGTGTTGGCAGCAGGATCATCATTCTGCGCCGGCAGTTCCCGCGTCCAATACAGGCCGCCCACCGCTGCTCCAATCAGCAGCAAGAACAATTGCTGTAATCCAGTGTCGACGCTGAACGCGGTTTTTCATACTGCCACCCGGCGAGAGCCTGCGGTCTGGCACTGCCTATTTAGGGAATTTGGATGAGAACACTGTAGCAAGAAATCACCGCTTCATCGATGTCGTTAGTACGTGTCACAGGGGGCGATACTGGCACCCGCATGCTGCACTGCCAGGAACCATTAGTGCGCCGGAATACTGTAGTGCGAAGCCACCAGCTTCCACTTGCCGTCCGTCTTCATCCACAGGTCGGTCATGCGATCGCGGTAATCGTATGGCTTTCCCGCAGACTCGCCCTGCTCGTGATAGCTCCCGGTAACCACGGCCGCATCTCCGTGCATTCGTATTTTGAGATCGCCGAATTCCACGAGGTCCACCTTTTCGGAAGGCGCGGCGGTGTGGCTGATAAATCCCACCTTGCCGTACACGCTGCCATCCTCCATCGTGATCACGTAGTCATCGGACATCAGCGACGAGAGCACGTCCACTTGCCGGTTCTTGTACGAATCCGCCCACTTGGTTTCCAAAACGCGAATGGTGGCGGCGTCCGCACTTTCTTGCGCGCTCGCACTCAGCCCGCAACTGCCGAGTAGGCACACCAAGATGGGTACGCATGTCCGAGCACGCATAGGGGCTATCCTCTACATTCCATGGGCACAGCGCAAGTTACCAACGGAGCGCTGAGCCCGCTGGCTATGCTAACCTTGCCCTACTTCCGCTGCTCGCCATGGAACTAAAGCCCAAAATCCGCATTGGCACGGCCGGTTGGTCCTATAAGGACTGGGAGGGATTCTTTTATCCCTCAGGGATGCAGCGCAAAAAGATACATCCGCTGGAATATCTGGCCAGATTTTTCGATACGACGGAAATCAATACCTCCTTCTACGGGCCACTCAAGCCGGAGTTGGTAAAGCTCTGGTGCAAGAGGGTGGCGAGCGTCAATCCGGATTTCCTTTTTACAGCGAAGCTGTATCGCGCGTTCACGCATTCGCCGCTGGCGGTCATGGAACCAACTTCGGCCGCCAGCATCCGTCCAACCGACGAAGATGAGGTGAAGACCCGCGAGGGCCTCGATGCTTTGGCCGGCGAAGGACGATTAGGCGCGCTTTTGATCCAGTTTCCGGTTTCGTTCAAAAATACTTCGCTGAACCGGGAATACATCGAGCGCCTGGTGCGCCAGTTTATCGAGTTTCCCTGCGTAGTCGAGGTCCGAGACTCAAGCTGGGACAATCCCGAAACGCTGCAGACTTTCGCGCAAAGAAACGTGGCCTTCTGCAACATCGACCAGCCGCTGCTGGGGAAATCGCTCGGCCCGACGGAGCACGTGACCGCATCCATCGCCTACGTGCGGCTGCACGGCCGCAACTACGATCAGTGGTTCGATTCCGACAATCGCAATGACCGCTACAACTACCTTTACAAAGAGCGCGAGCTCGAAGGCTGGAAAGAGCGAATCGAGAAGGTCGCGCACAAGGCGCAAACCACGTACGTGATCACAAACAACCACTTCGAAAGCAAGGCGGGCGT
>QHVR01000237.1 GCA_003223595.1 Acidobacteriota bacterium | reverse complement strand
TGGGCCGGCTGCGCGGACTTAATCTCGCGCATGGCAGCGACGAGGGCTTCTTCGCGCTTTTCAACCGGAGCTTCGCGGTACGTCTGTAGCAGCTTGCCGACGTGCCTTACGAGATCCGGGTCAGCAAGTATTTTGGTCCAGTCAGTTCCGATCGCCGCGCTCATGCACCGTTCCTATGGGGATAATGGCTTCCTTAGCTTGAACTATGGGTTACCTGGCAACAAGATGACCTAAGTCACCGTTGGTGAGTGCGACTGGGCTAGGCTACAACTTGTTGAGAACTCTGCAGCGCGGTAAATGCAAGAACCCGCAGGGCTACTCAGCATTGAAGACGAGCTGGACGATTTCCGTCGTTTCACCCTGGGAAGCGACGAATTTCCACTTTCCAACCGCATCGGCGGCGGCGTCGACCAGCACCGGATTGCCGCCCAAAACTCGCGTGCTCTTGACGCTGCCATTCGGACGGACAATGGCTTCCACGCGAACGACGCCATGGATGTGCATCTTTTTTGCCAATTCGGGGTACGCCGGTGTGACCCGGGTTGCGACTTTGCGATCTGAGGAAGCAGAAGCAGAGTTATCCTGAGCGCCAGCCAAACTGGCCATTAAGATTATTGCAACGGTAAGAAAAAGTGTGACACTCCTGACCATCTCATTCTCTCCAAGACTACCGCACCAGATTAGCCAGCGCTCAGCGACGAGGCAACGCACCGAAGACATTGAACCTCGGGTAGTTAGCCCGATGGATTCGAAGAACACGTGCATTGTTTGGCCACAAATTCAGTGGTAGTGTCCCGGATCAGGCTCAGAGAATCGTTTGCATCGTAAACTCTAGAAAATGAATCGAATCTGGCGAGTTATGCTATAGGACGGAAAGAAGGGTTCGTCGCCGCCTGCCGTTTGCTGCCGAACTCCCCCAAGAAAAAGCATGCAAGGTTCATTGAAAGTCCTTCCGACTGCCATTTGCTGTCTTTTTTTGTATTGGTCGATTCCGCAGTTGTCCGGCCAGTCGGCTGGTGGCACCACCCCGAGCATCACACTCCCCGGCTCACAAAGCCCGTTTCAGGGGAGCGCGCCGGAAGGAAATGCGACTTCTGAGATTCTCCAGATTGATTTCAAGGATGCCATCGACCGCGGGCTGAGAAACAACTTAGGACTGCTGCTCGCGGGAGATCAGCAGGAGGCAGCGCGCGGCGAACGATGGAAGCAGCTGGCCGAACTGCTACCGAATATCGGGGCGCGGGCTCAAGAAGCCGTTCAAACGGAGAGTCTTGCTGCACTCGGATTGAAGCCCAGTGTTTTCCACGCGCCGCTTCCGCGGGTCCTGGGACCTTTCAACTACTTCGATCTGCGGGCGAGCCTGTCGCAGTCTCTGTTCAGCATGAGATCTTGGGACAATATGCGCGCAGCATCGGAGCGCTTGAAAGTCGCGCAGTTCAACCTGAAAGACGCTCGCGAACTGGTCGTGCTGGCCGTAGGCAATGCGTACCTGCAGTCGATTGCCGCTGCGGCCAGGGTCGAAGCGGTGCAGGCGCAGGTTACGAGTGCTCAGGCGCTCTCTAACAAGGCTTCCGATCAGCAAAAGGCAGGACTCACGCCTGCGATCGATGCTTTGCGCGCACAAGTGGAACTGCAAACTCGCCAGCAGCAGCTCATCCAGGCACGCAACGAATCGGCCAAATCGTATTTGAGCGTGGCGCGCGTAATCGGACTTCCACCCGGCCAGCAGTTCGTTCTTACGGAAAAGGCACCGTATGAAGCACTGACTCCGCTAGCTTTGGAAGCTTATCTTCAGCACGCTTACCAGGAACGGGCGGATTATCAGGGAGCTTTGGCGCAGGTCCGTGCCGCCGAGTTGGCCAGGAAGGGGGCGCAGGCTGGCCATTATCCCACCGTCGATCTGAATGCTAATTATGGCGACATCGGAGTGACTCCCGCACATTCGAATGGGACCTGGCAGGTCATTGGCGGAGTGAATATTCCTATCTTCGCGGGCAACCGGGTTCACGCCGACCTTCTCGAAGCGGATGCACAACTCAAGCAAGCTCGTTCGCAACTGGGAGACCTACGTGGCCGCATCGACTACGAGGTGAGGGCTGCGCTTCTCGATCTGAATGCAGCTGCGGAGCAGGTGGAAGTGGCGCGGAGTTCGGTCGATCTGGCGGAGCAAACGTTGGCGCAGTCGCAGGATCGATTTTCCGCCGGCGTTGCAGACAACCTGGAAGTTGTGCAGGCGCAGGAAGCGGTTGCCGCTGCCCATGATTCGTATATTCAAAGTCTCTACGCTCACAATCTTGCGAAAGTCGAACTTGCTTACTCGATCGGCGACGCCGAGCAGGGTGTCAAACGTTATCTGAAAGGCAATCGATAAATATGGAGCCGACAACCCAGAGTCCTCCCGGGCAAGGCGCAGCCAACGACACCACTACTGAGAGCCAGGAGCGCAGTAGTAAGCCGTTGCCCGCAACAGAGAGGGATTACCATACCCGGCCTTCGCGCGCCAAAAGCTCCGGTTTCCGCATCGCCATCGTGATTGCGATCATCGTGCTGCTGGTGATTGGCTTCTTTGCGTACCGCTACTTTACAAGCTACGAATCGACCGACGACGCCCAGATCGACGGGCACATCAACTCCGTCAGCGCGCGCATCTCCGGCCATGTAATCAAGCTCAACGTGCAGGACAACCAGTATGTGGCGGCGGGGACGGTGCTGGTGGAGATCGACCCTGCGGATTACCAACTCGCTTACGACAAAGCCAAGGCTGACTACGCCGATGCGCGAGCAGCAGCACTAGCGGCGGGCGTGAATGTTCCCATCGCCTCGATCAGTACGAGCGGTCAGATGTCGGCGACGGAAGCAGATGTGAACAGCGCTCGTGCTGGCATCGAAGTTGCGCTTCATCAGTACCAGGCTGCCAAGGCCCAGTTGCAGCAAGCCGAGGCCAACGATGTGAAAGCGCAGAATGATCTCGGACGTTACAAACAACTCATTTCCAAGCAGGAGATCTCACAACAGCAATTCGATCAGGCCGTGGCGGCTGCCCAAGCCAGTTCCGCTGGGGTGGAAGCAGCCAGGGCGACTGTGGATGCTGCCCAGCAGCAGGTGACGCAGGCGCAAGGCAAACTGGTGCAGGCGCAATCGAATTGGGCTACTGCGCGCACCGCGCCGAGGCAGATGCAGGTCACGCGAGCCCGGGAGGCTTCCGCTGTAGCCCAAGTGCAACGAATGAAAGCCAACCTCGACCAGGCGCAACTCAACATGCAGTACACCAAGGTGGTAGCTCCGGTGAACGGAATCGTGAGTGACAGGACCGTGGAAGTCGGGCAGAACGTTGCTCCCGGTCAGGAACTCATGAAGGTCATCAATCTCGATGACATCTGGGTTACGGCCAATTTCAAAGAAACGCAGCTTCGAGAGATGAAGGGCGGGCAGCGCGTCGTTATCGATGTCGATGCGAACGGGCGCAAATACTACGGCAGAGTGGATAGCATCGCCGGCGCTAGTGGCGCGCGCTTCAGCTTGCTGCCGCCGGAGAACGCTACCGGGAACTATGTCAAAGTAGTACAGCGCATTCCGGTAAGAATCGATTTGGATCCGGGCTCCAATAAAGATCATCAGCTGCGTCCGGGCATGTCGGTGACTCCGAAGGTTCAAATCCGCTGATGAGCGCTGCCAGCACCACGTTCGACCAGGCGGATGCCTGGCGACCGGCAGTCAATCCCTGGGTAATCGCCCTCGCCGTGACGCTGGCCACGTTCATGGAGGTGCTGGATACTTCCATTGCTAACGTGGCGCTGCCGCACATCGCCGGCAGTCTGTCGGCGGGCCAAGATGAAAGCACCTGGGTGCTCACCTCTTACCTCGTTTCCAACGCCATTGTTCTTCCTCTGAGCGGCTGGCTGTCTTCCATCGTGGGCCGGAAGAATTTCTACATGGGCTGTGTGGCTTTGTTCACCATCAGCTCATTTCTTTGCGGTTTGGCGCCGAATCTCGCTGTTCTGATCGTCTGCCGCGTTCTGCAAGGAGTTGGTG
>QHVR01000236.1 GCA_003223595.1 Acidobacteriota bacterium | reverse complement strand
ACGGTGGCGCCATTGCGCTCGGCCACCCGATCGGATGCACGGGCACACGCATAACCGTGACGCTGCTGCACGAGATGCTGAAGCGCAACACCAAGCGCGGGGTGGCCACTCTGTGCGTCAGCGGCGGCATGGGAATGGCTCTCGCGCTGGAAAACGTTCATTGAGGCGGTTACGCGTTGCTCCGATTGCGCCGGGCAAATCCCGCCACTATACTTTCTTCAGAATTTCGCCAGATTAAGAATTTCAGCGCTTCGGAGCCATGATGTCTTTGTCTACGGTGATCGTCGATGACGAGCAATTGGCTCGCGACGAACTCGCCTACCTACTGAAGTCCGCTGACGACGTAAACGTCGTCGCTCAGGGCAAGAACGGCCTTGAAGCGGTGAATCTGATCAAAGAGCACAATCCCGATCTGGTCTTTCTCGACGTCCAGATGCCCGGGCTAGACGGCTTCGGCGTGATCAAAAAACTGCTCGACAAGAAAATCCGCCTGCCGAAGATCGTGTTCGCCACCGCCTTCGACCAATATGCGGTGAAAGCTTTCGAGGTGAACGCTGTCGATTACCTGCTCAAGCCCTTCGACAAGAAACGGGTCAGCCAGGCAATCCAGAAAGCGCGCGCCCAGCAAGACGCGGATGAAGCTCCTGCCGAGAAGTTCGAGACCCTGGTGCGCATGCTGGAATCCCAGAAGAAGCCTGCCTCTAAAATTTTGTTGAAATCACTAGGGCGAATGTTCCTGGTGGACCAGAGAGATATCTGCTATGCCTGGATTGAAGATGGTGTGATTACAGTCGTGACCGCTGGCGGAACCGGAATGGAGGGCCAGTCGAACTGCCGCACATTAGAGGAACTGCTCGAGAGTCTCGACAGCAAGCTATTTTGGCGCGCCCACCGATCCTACCTGGTGAATATCAACCGCATCCGGGAAGTCGTCCCCTGGTTCAAGAGTTCCTATCAGCTCCGGATGGACGATAAGAAACAGACCGAGATTCCCGTCAGCCGCGCGCAAACCAAGCGCCTGCGCGAACTGTTCGGGCTCTGAAGATACGTCCGCCAGCGATTCTACAAACGAACGTGTCCGCTGAATTCTGAGCGAATCACGTACCCGGTCAGCAGCGATCATCAGATCGTGAATCAGCGTCCCGGTGTACATCCGTTCGGTCATACTCCTTTACGGAAAATGCTTTCATCGGAGGACAGTGACGATTGACTGACACTGTCCTACGATTTCATGGGGGAGGATCAAGTCGTCAAAGCTTCCAGTCCGCTCCGGTCGCGTATGACCAGGTTTGCGCCATCGAGGCGGATCAGGCGCTTCTTTCGCAGATGGCTCAGCAGGCGCGTAACTGTTTCCCGCGACGCGCCGATCCGCTGTGCCATTTCTTCATGCGTCATCAGAGTGGAGATGCGAGTCTCCTCTGCGCTCTGCTGAGGAGGCGCCTGGGACAATAGAAGGCGAGCCAGTTTTCCCGCCGACGATCGCGTAAGAACCAAATGATGGATATCCCGGTATGCGCTCTGATACTCGCGACTGAGGCAGTGGGACGTGTGGACGCCGATCTCACTGTGCGCTTCCATCAGTTCGGCAAAGTGTTTCCGGTCCAGAAAACCAAGCTGGCACGGGGTCGCGGTCTCGGCGGTGACCTCGTACGGCATACCGGAAATCGTGGCGCTGAGGCCGACGGTTTCGCCCGCGTGGACCGTTTTCAAGATCAGGATCTTGCCCTCGCGCGAGGTGGTGGAAAGATTCACCTTACCCGAGCAAACAATGAACAGCCCGCGCGGCGCCTGTCCTTCCACAAACAGGATCGCGCCTGCCGGCAGAATGCTTTTATGGCTGATGCCATCGATGGAGCGCAGCGCCGACTTGGAAACGGCGCAAAAGTACGCGGGGTTGATGTGAGGGCACTCGGTGCAGTTATCTACAATTTCCAAACCATACGGTGCTTTCATCTCGTTCTCCTGGGACTGAGGGCGTCTTCTGAACCTGCTAAACCCGCCCGGCGTACTCGACCCTGCGCTGGCGAAATGACGGGAACCGGTGAGCAGCGTGCGGGCGTGGGCCCGCGTATTCTGATTCGAACTTTGCGCTGCCGACAGCAGTTCCCAGGCAGCGCCGGTGTCTTCCCGCCGTTCCCATTCGATGTGGCAGGCGAATAGGTACAACGGATCGGTCTCTCCGGGTCCTAAAAAGGGGTGGGGGAGCACGCCATCAGCACGATGCGACGTTCCCGGAATGGAATCCAGCGTGGATTCGCTCTGAACTGGATGGATCCGTGCGGCAGGATAAGGCCACGGAATGCCTGGTGCGTTGTTACTCTGAACCGGTGACACTGACAAGGTTTGTCGGAGTGCTTGAACCTGATTGGCTTGAAGCAACTTCTTGAACTCCTGCGCCGCCCCGAATAGGGCTTAGGCGCTGTGGGAATATTCTGCGAGGCTGGGGGAAGGTCGAACGCCGGCCAGAGGCAGATCGAACCTGTGGCATAGTGCACGCGGCATTCCAAAATGGGCCTAAATGACAGGGTCGCAAGTTCCTCGTTTGGAACGGGTTCCAAAACGGAGTGCACTGCGGGCGGGGCAAAATTGCCACGAGTTCGGCGGAACTGCCGATCAATCGTCGGTAGCCGACCTAAAGCAATCTCGAATCAGCAGCTTAGACGCCCTGCCGAAAGTCACCATTTCAAGGTGACCACCGTACGTTGCTCAGGGCTATGTCGCTGCCCTAATGTCGTTCAGGTCACCCCTATGCACAAGCACCACGCCCGATCTGCCGCTCATAGTTCCCACCTGGTACGCAACGGTCTCGGAAAACGGCGCAGCACTCGAATGGCATTGCACGCGTCCGTGGGATTGACCGGAGAGGACCGCCAGAAGGCCTCATTCACGATCAATGCGAAGGCGACCAATCTGAACCGGCACGGTGCTGCTGTCCAACTTCCGCGTGAATTGCCCGTCGGCTCGAGCGTAACGCTAAAAAACAACCGCGGCATTCAAGTGCCCGCGCGCGTGGTCTCTCAGATCAGCGCGGTGGAGGGCCTCCGCACGTACGGAATTGAATTCGTCGAGCAGGATGAGAAAGCGCTGCAGTTCTGGGGAATCTCCTTCCCCATTGCCTAGCCATCCTCTGTAGCCGCGCCGCACCAGCGCATTCCGGCGCTGGCAACATTCCGCCGTTTCTTCTCCATCTCATGTCCTGATGGACATTCTGAAAGCGTACCGGTAATGCCCAAATTTCGTGGCGTACTTTGGCGCTTGTTTCCCTTGATTCATGCAGTTAGGGTCAATTCAAAGAGGATTTGATAATGCTTCAGCATAAAGGGACATCAGACGTGACCGAACTGAAAGTAAGATCCGCGAACGGCCCGGACAAGAGCGCTCACCTGCAGCAGCTCCACGATGAGATCGACAAGCTAGCCTTGTTGGTCAATGAAGCCAAGCGGCAGAGCGACCGCATTCAGGCGGCAGCGGATGCCCTTGGAGATGACGTATTGGTTAACTTCGGAGACGGAATGCTCGCCTCCGCCTCCGCCAACGACAAACGCACACGCCTCAGAAAGACCGACAGCTAGCCCGAACGTCCTCCCGCGAAGCGGCCAGCGGACCCGGCTCAGCAAGAAATATTCTGCCGATAAGCTGGCCGGGTCTCCCGCCCTTCTCAGACTCGCTCCGTGTAGGCCCGGGCGCCTCGTCCGGGCTCGCCGAAGCGCGATCGGATTTCCTCTACTTCTGCGCCATCGTATGCATCGCGTTCCGGCGCACGACGAGGCATCCGCCCCTACACGAGCGGGGGGCGCGTTTTTACTTCCCATGTGCTCGTGGACTAGAATTAACCGCCAATAGGCAACAGTCCCAGGGATTTGCCTTGTTCGAGTAGCACCCATGCCTACTTCAAAGAAGAAATCTGCAGCGCGCGCGAAAGTCACCGCGCCGGTGACGAAGACCGCGGAGGAGCAGAACGCCCTGCCGCGGCTCGCGTTCCCCATCGCTGCCATAGGTGCATCTGCGGGGGGCCTGGAAGCTTTCAGCAACCTGCTGCGTGCCTTGCCTTCCGATCCCGGCGTGGCCCTCGTGTTCATTCCTCATCTTGATCCCACGCACGAAAGCGCGATGGTCGAACTGCTGGCGCGAACGACGTCGATGCCGGTGCGCCAAGCGGCGGACCGCATGCTAGTAGAGATGAACACCGTCTACGTTCTGCCCCCCAATTGCGACATGACGATCTCTGAAGGCGTGTTGCATCTCGCTCGGCGGGAATCGGCCCGCGGTCATCATTTGCCGATTGACACCTTTTTCCGCTCGCTGGCCGAAGACCAGACCAGCAATGCTGTCGGCATCATCCTTTCGGGAACGGCGAGCGATGGGACTCTGGGCCTGGCCGCCATCAAGAACGCCGGTGGCATCACCTTTGTCCAGGACTTTGAATCCGCCAAGTACGATGGCATGCCGCACAGCGCGGTCGAAGCCGGCGTAGCCGATTATGTTCTTCCTCCCGCCCGCATCGCGCAGGAACTGGTTCGGATTCAAGGTCTCCCGTCCGACCGCGATCCCCACGATGACGCCTTTGACGGCAAAGACCGCCTGTTGAAAGAAGTGTTTCGGCTGCTAAAGACGCATAGCAAGGTGGATTTTGTCGATTACAAGATCGCCACCATCCGCCGGCGCATCCTGCGGCGCATGCACATCAACCGCGTCACGGATCTTTACGTAAAAATCCTGCACCGCAGTCCCCAGGAAATCGAAGCTTTATATCGCGACGTTCTCATCAACGTCACCAGCTTCTTCCGCAATCCCGAGGTTTTCGAAAGCCTGCGTGAAGCCGTCTATCCCAAAATACTGGCTGACCGCTCCAGTTCCGATCCCGTGCGCGTCTGGGTGCCCGGATGTTCCACCGGTGAAGAAACCTACTCTCACGCCATCTCGCTGGTAGAAATGCTGTCGGAGATGCGCATTGAAATACCCGTGCAGATCTTCGGCACGGATCTCAGTGAAAACGCGATTCAACGCGCTCGCATCGGAATTTACAAAGACAGCATCGCGCGCGAGATCTCCGAAGTGCGCCTGCGCCGTTTTTTCCACCGAGTCACTGGCGGGTACCAGATCTCAAAATCCATCCGCGATATGTGTGTATTCGCGCGCCAGAACGTGTTCAGTGATCCGCCATTCTCCCGCATGGATCTGATCAGCTGCCGCAACGTGCTGATCTACCTGAGCCCGGTGCTCCAGAAAAAAGTCATTCCCACCTTCCACTATGCGCTGAAGACGGGAGGCTATCTGCTGGTGGGCAACAGCGAAGGTTTGCTCGGAGCCGGCGCCGATCTTTTCAACCTGGTTGACCGCAAGAGCAAGATCTACCAGAAGAAATCAGTTTCGTCGCCGGTCACCTTTGGCTTGATCATTAACCCCGCGGCGCCGGTAGAACCCGAGCTCGACAAACCGGCCGGTAACGAAAAAGAGCAGGAGCAGCCTAAGACTCCAATCGACGTGCAGCGAGAAGCCGACCGCCTGCTGCTCAGCAGGTATGTTCCTTCCGCGGTGGTGATCAACGATGCGCTCGAAATCGTTCAGACCCGTGGCCGAACCAGCCGCTATCTCGAACTCCCCACCGGCAAGGCCAGTCTCAACCTGCTCAAAATGGCGCGCCCCGGTCTGTTCTACGAACTCCGCGGAGTCATCGAAAAGGTCCGCAAGACTGGTGTTCCCGCGGCCAGAGAGAACGTTGTGATCGAAGATGGGGAGACCGCGATCACAGTCAAAGTCGAAGTCGTTCCTTTCCGCACTCCGGCGCGCGATGAGCGCCATATGCTCGTGTTGTTTGAGGAATCTCCCCAGGACAAACCTGCCCCTGAGCCCAGGCGCATGCCGAAACGTCCCCCGAAGGAAGTTTCGGATCTAAAGGACATCCAGATTGCCCAGCTCAAGCAGGAACTAGCCAGCACCAAGGAATATCTGCAGTCCATCATCGAGGCGCAGGAAGCCACCAACGAGGAGTTGCAGTCCGCCAACGAAGAAATTCAATCCGGCAACGAAGAACTGCAGAGCACCAATGAAGAATTGCAGACCTCGAAAGAAGAACTCGAATCTGCCAATGAAGAGCTGAACACCGTCAACGAAGAAATCCAGCATCGCAACCATCAACTGGCTCAGTTGAGCAACGATCTGATTAACCTGCTCAACAGCACCACCATTCCGATGATCATGTTGGGCGAGGACCTGCACATTCGCCGCTACACGCCGGAGGCCGCCCGCGTCTTCGGCTTCAACGAGCACGATGTCGGAAAGACGCTCTCCAACCTGCATTTGAAGATTGACGTGCCTCGTTTGGAGCGCTGGATGCTCGATGTCATGCGCGACGTGAGCATTCGCAACGAACACGTGCAGGGTCGGGACGGCAAAGCTTACAACCTCCGCATTACGCCTTACCGCACTCTGGAAAACAAAATCGATGGTGTGGTGCTGGCGCTGCTCGATATCAGTGAACTGCTCGGGCCGGGCGCCGGGAAAACCAACGGCCGTTCCGAAGCAGAAGAAGAATAGCTCTGGTTTCAGAACCCCTGGTGTATTGCGTCGGCTAGCAGACATTCCCGCATTGGCGCTTTTTGGCGCTTGCGCCCCTACCAGCGCGCGTTTAGCGTTAAATCATAGTGTCAGCCCATCATTCACCTCGCCCTTGGCGCGATATCGCCCGCGAACTCGCGCGCGAGCCCGATGGCAGCAAGCGCCGCGACCTCATGCAAGAGCTCAGCCATTCCTACGACCCGCGCTCCGCTACTTGCGCCATCTGCAACCGGCTCTGCGACTTGACGAGTTGCAAGACCGACGAATGGGGCCATCCGGTGCACGAGCATTGCTACGCCAGGAGCCTCAAGAAGGCAGCCCCAAACGGCCACTCCTGAGCGAACAGCTCCTTTCTGCTCAATTTAGGGTCTTCTCCAAACAACCGCATCTCCCGCGATGATCTCTAAGAACTGTCCAGTCTCGTCTGGAAAGAAGATCATTCTTGCCTCAGCGCGACATCATCGTGATCGGCGGTTCGGCGGGGTCTTTCGACCCCCTCAGGATCATCATTTCCAGCCTGCCAGCGAGTTTTCCCGGAAGCGTTCTGATTGTGACTCACATGATGGCGGATTTCCCCAGCCTTCTTGAAGAGCACCTGAGCAGCAACAGCCGCGTGCCTGTAAGCCAGGCCGCCGATCAGGAACCCATCCGCCGCGGCCACATCTATGTCGCCCGTCCGGATTATCACCTCACCGTTGAAGCCGGCAAAATGCGTGTGCTGCGCGGTCCCAGGGAGAACCGTCACCGGCCCGCCATCGATCCTTTGTTCCGGACTGCGGCCCGCGTTTACGGCCAGCGCGTGATTGGAATCATTCTGAGCGGGACCCTCGAGGACGGCTCGATGGGGCTGTTTGCCGTCAAGCAGCGTGGCGGCATTGCCATTGTTCAGGATCCAAACGAGGCTGCCTCCCCCGAGATGCCGCGTCGCGCTCTCGGCTATGCCACCCCTCATTACGTTTTGAAAGCTCGCGATATTGTTCCCAACCTCATCAACCTCGTACAAGTCGATCAGGATGAAATCGTCATGCCGAAGAAGAAAGCACCGAAGACCAATGGTCAGAAGACCAATGGCGATTCGAGATCACGAAACGGCGGACGCGTTCGTTCGTCGGCCAAACCAGCCCAAGGCACAAACGGTGGAGCCCAACCCAGCCGCGGTGCTCCCATTACAGACGGCGATAACCAGTCCAATTTGAAAGCTGAGTACTTCGATGAGGGCGAGGGAAATCCCAGCGTATTCGCTTGCCCGGAATGCCACGGCGTTCTTTGGGAACTCCGGGAAGGTAATCTCCTTCAGTTCCGTTGTCGGGTTGGACACACTTACGGTTCCGATAGCCTGGTTGTGGAACTCTCGGCAGCATCGGAAGCTGCGCTATGGGCGGCTCTGCGTGCGCTTGAGGAGAAAGCCGCCATGCAGCGAAGAATTTCGGATGGCATGAGCTCACACCCGACATCGGTGGCTCGCCTGCGCGATCAATCTGAGGCCGACGAGGCCCATGCCCGCGTTCTTCGCGAGATGATCTTCACG
>QHVR01000533.1 GCA_003223595.1 Acidobacteriota bacterium | reverse complement strand
ATTAAGCGGATGCTGAGGCCGCCCAAAAACAAAGAACAAGAAAAAACTGCGGAAGATGATGACGACGATTACGAAGGCCCCGCTCCCGCGCCCGCCGCATCCCAGGCCCAGAGCGAGGCCGAGGCAAAACGCAAAGCCGACCTGTTGAAGGCCGCAGAAGATTTTGACAAGAAGTTGCTCGGCATCGAAACCACGTTCGTCTCGCCCGCTCTGCTCAACAGTGATGACAAGTACTTCGTCGAGTCCTACAAGGTTTATCTGAATCTGATCTGGCTTAACGCTGAGGTAGGCACGGGCGGGAGCGACGTCGCCGGCGGCGCCGATTTCGCACCCACCGACACCCAGATGAAACTGCTGCAAGGATTCGAAGCAGAAATTTCCGCAACGGATACGAACTACCAAAAGCTGATGAAAGAAGATTTGCCCGCCCTGAACCATGGATTAGAGCAGGGAAACGTAGTGCCAGTAGCGGAATAATTCGTCTAGGGACAGCGCCATCGGCTGTCCAGGGCGAGCGCAGCTCGCCTTGTTGTTATTCTGCCGCGCTCAGCTCAGGTGCTTGTTGATGGCCTTGGTCATCTGAAACATGTTCAGCCTTTTGCTGCCGAACACAGGCTCCAGCTTGTCGTCCGCGATAATCTCGCGCTTGTTCTCGGGATTCTGCAGGTTATTCTTCTTAATATGATCCCAGACTTTCTTCGTGACCTCGCTGCGGGGAAGCGGTTCGGAACCAACCACCTTTGCGAGTTCGGGCGAGGGCTGCATGGGCTTCATGAATGCGCTATTCGTTTTGCCTTTGGCGGCGGCTGCTTTCGGCATGAGGATCTCCTGTCACTCGGATGAATTCTACGCTGGGCGGGTTGGAAGCGGTTTTGTGCTGAACGGAGCGCGTGGGGCAACCCGTTGGGCTGCCATTACTTCCGTAACAAGATCACTCCGGCGTGAAGTAATCCACCGTCACCGGATTTTCAAACAGTGAATAATCCCGCGTCACAATCGTGATCCCGCTCTCCGTCACAAAGTAGCGTTGCCGGTCCGCATCCGCATCGAACCCAATGGTCGTGCCTTCCGGAATATGCACGTCGCGATCGAGAATAGCGCGACGAATGTGGCAGCGGCGTCCCACGCTGACGTGCGAAAACAAGATACTGGCATCCACTTCACTGAAAGAATTCACCCGCACGTCCGGCGACAGCACGGAATTCTTCACCGTCCCGCCAGAGACAATGCATCCCGCCGAGACAATCGAATCCAGCGCAGTGCCCATGCGCCCCGTTTCCGCAAATACAAACTTCGCCGGCGGATACTGGCGCTGATGCGTGCGAATCGGCCAATGCTCGTCGTAAAGATTGAAAATGGGCGAGACCGAGACAATGTCCATGTTGGCTTCGTAATAAGCCTCAAGCGTTCCCACATCGCGCCAATACAAAGCTTCTTTTTTGTTCTCGTCGACAAAGTCGTAGGCGTAGACGCGGTAGTCATCCACCATCTTCGGCAGAATGTCTTTTCCAAAATCGTGGCTGGAATCCGGATCCTCCGCATCCTTGAGCAACACCGGAATCAGTACGTCGGCATTGAAGATGTACACGCCCATGGAGCCCGCGATTTTTTCCGGGTTCAGCGGCGAGCGCAGCGAAGTAACTTTCGGCTTCTCCTCAAAGCCGTGAATTCTTCCCTGCCGATCTACATCGACTACGCCGAAGTGATAGCTTTGATCGGGATCGATCTGAATCGTCGCCAGCGTGATATCGGCCGCGGAATCCTGGTGCTGCCGCATCATCTTCCCGTAATCCATTTTGTAGATGTGATCTCCGGAAAGAATCATCACGTACTTCGGCTGCTCCGAACCGATCGAATAAATATTCTGGTAGACGGCATCGGCCGTGCCCTGATACCACTGGTCGCTGACCCGTTTCATGGGCGGAAGCACTTCAATAAACTCGCCCACCTCGCGCCCCAGAATGTTCCAGCCCTCGCGAATGTGGCGATTCAGTGATAGCGCTTTGTACTGGGTCAGGATATAGACGCGCCGCAGATCGGAATTCAGGCAGTTAGAAAGGGTGATATCGATGATGCGGTAAATGCCACCGAACGTGACCGCCGGCTTGGCACGATCGCGCGTGAGGGGATAGAGTCGCTCGCCGGCACCTCCTGCTAACAGAACCCCAAGAGTGTCTTTCATGACGGACCCTCAGATGCCGTCTCCTCCCCAGAGGCCATCCCCGCGGGAAAAGAAAACAGTAGATGTTAGCACAGCGAGTGCAGGTTGCCCCCGCACGTTACCCCGCCTCGTATAATGCGGCACAGATCACGAAGTTCTTCCTGAGGAGTACAGTTGAAAAATAATTCCGGGCATTCCAGCGCCAGCCAGAATTCTCCCTCGGATCGCTCCCTTGGCCTCGACCGCGATATCACTCGCAGAGATTTTCTGAACTCCACGCTGCTGGCCTCGGGAGGATTGCTTCTGAACTCAGCTTCACCCGCAGAGTTGCTGGCGCAACAAGCAGGCGCGATCCCGGCCGAGAATGACTGGACTGGATACGGGGGCATTGGCGACTACTCGGCATCCAATGGCAACACGATGCTCGTGATGGAGGCCGGGCACCGCATTCGGAACGGCGAATTCGAAACTCTCCCCGCGAACGTTATCGACACGGGAGAGACCTGCGACTGTGTAGTCGTCGGAGGCGGCATCAGCGGTTTGGCCGCTGCGTTGATCTTCCAGCAATTGGCAGGCAAAGGGAAGAACTGTCTGGTCATCGACAATCATCCCATCTTCGGCGGTGAAGCCAAGCGCAATGAGTTTCTCGTCGACGGCCACCGCCTGATGGCGCACCAGGGCTCCGCCTTCTTTCCCGTCCCTTATCCGCACAGCTTCATCGCGCGATTCTATGAATCAATTGGTCTGAAGGCACCGCGTTTGGAATATCAGAAGTGGGGTGGCCCCGATCCGGAGATGAAGTTGAGCACGACACCATATCTTGGATCGGCTCCAAACGGCACTTACTTCGGAGCAAAATTCGCCAAGCCGGACGGCACCTGGATTGTCGGAGACAAAGTCTGGGAGCGCGCGCCGATTTCGGAGAAAGCGCGGCAGGAACTCATTCGATACGACTCTGCGGACACAGCAAGTACGCCGGCCCCCCGCTATCCCGGAGATGCAATCTCCCGCCGCCTGGACTCCATCACGCTTGAAGACTACATGCTGGAGCGCGGAGGCATCAGCCGCGAGACCATTCGCGAATTTCTGTGTCCCGGCGAGGGTGGAGGCTATGGCCTCGGTCCGGATGCTCTTTCCGGATACACGGCTTATGCCGCCGACATGCTGCACCCGCTCGACATCAGCGACGAAACCGGGCAGCAGATGTTTCCCGGAGGCAACGGCGGCATCGCCCGGCTGATTACAAAAACATTGATCCCGGACGCAATCGCTGGCAATTCCTCCCTCGACGATGTCTGCCGCAAGCCGGTGAACTTTGCCGCGCTCGATCGCCCTGGTTCGCCCGTGCGCATCCGTCTGGACTCGACCGCGGTTTGGGTTCAGCATGAAGGCGACCCGCTCAAATCAGAATTCGTAACCGTCGCGTACACCCGAGGCGGCAAAACATACAGCATCAAGGCCCGCTCCGTGGTGATGGCTGGAGGAAGTTGGACGACTAAGCACATCGTCCGCGACCTTCCTTCCGATCTCTCCGATGCCTACGCCCAGTTCTATCGCGCCCCCTGCCTCATGGCCAATGTCGCGGTTCGCAACTGGCGCTTTCTTTACAAGATGGGAATTTCCGGATGCCGCTGGTATGGAGGCCTAGGCGAATATACCCAAGTACGAAAGCTGGCTCTATGCGGGGCCGACTCGCCAACCATTAGTCCCGATTCCCCCGTTGTATTGACGCTCAAGATCCTGTATCCGCATCCCGGCAAGCCGACCGACGAGCAAGGCCATCTGGGACGCGCGGAGCTTTTTTCGGTTCCGTTCCGCGATTACGAGCGCCAGCTCCGCCAGCAATTCACCGACATGTTCTCGCGCTCAGGATTCGATCCCAAAAACGATATCGCCGGAATCATTCTGAATCGCTGGGGACACGCCTACCTCACCCCGCCACCAGGATTTTTCTTTGGCAAAGATGGCAAGCCCGCGCCGGGGGACCTGCTGCGTGCAGCCCCGTTCGGCAGGATCGCATTTGCGAACACAGATTTGTCGGGAGTGGCCGATCATCGTTCGTCGATTATCGAGGCCAATCGTGCGGTAGGACAGTTGCTGGACCAGGTTCTGAGCTGAACCTACTTGTCTTTATCGTGCTT
>QHVR01000532.1 GCA_003223595.1 Acidobacteriota bacterium | reverse complement strand
AGATAGACCGCGTCGTACAGAAGTGTCCCGGGCGAATTCCCCCGTTGCGGGACGGGTCCACCGCCCATACCCGGAATGCCGCCGCTGCTGTAATCCACATTGACCTTGGCTTTATTGAGGGCGGCTTGGAGACGGTGATTGTCGCGGGTGAAGTCCTGCAGCAGATCGACGGTGATGTCGAAGCTGATGACGTACGCCTCGTCCTTATCGGTAAGAATCTGGCGGAGAAATGCGCCGCCGACTTCTTTCTCCATGTCGATGACATTGCGCTGGCTGCCGCTGGCATCAATCATCATGCCCAGCGTCAACGGCAGGTTGGACTCCGCGGCGAAGTACTTGATGGTCTGAGGCTTGCCGTCTTCGTAAATCTCGAAGTCATCTTTTTTGAGGTTGGGAACCAGCCCGCCGTGCTTCTCCTTGACGTTGAAGAACAGCTGGACCACGTTGACATTAACCTTAAGTGTGGTCGTAGGTTCCTGGGAATCCGGCGACTTCTGGCCGCTCGAGGCTGGCTGCTGACCCTGGGCGGGGGGCGGCGCAGCGTTCTGCTGAGCCACGGAAAATGGTGCTGCCGCCATCAGCGCAGACACACCCAGAAACACTAATCGCAATGTAGACGGGAAAGGATTTCGCATCCGGGACTCTCAGGCCTTAATTTGTTAGTCTAACCCTGAAGGATTAGATGCACCAAATGAGGTTGGATTGGCATCCCACAGACCAGTGGGAGCTATTTTTTCGGGTGAGGGACGCTATGGGCGGGCAGAGCGGCACCAGAACATCGGGAAAACGAGTGATGTGGCGGCTCCCCGTGCTGGTAATGACGATGGCCCTGGCGGTTCCCGCATCGCAAGCCCAGTCCAGCGCGGGACAGAATCCCGCGTCGCAGCCTTCCAATACCCAACCCGCGCCAGACATTCCCGACGCACCTTCGACGGTTCAACCACCTCCCGCGAAGATTGCCCCTCCGCCGGACCTTCCTCAGAATGAAACGGGGAAATCCTCAAGCCAGCCACCCGCTGAGGAGAAGCCGGCGCCTCCGCCCATGCCGCCGGTAGAAACGGTTGCGCCCGGCACCAAGGTGGAGAGTGGGCCGCAGCAGCCAACTGGGCCGAGAAATCAGCTCAATCCCAATGAAGGCCTCTACACGATTCGCACTCCCGTCAACTTCGTACTCCTGCCGGTAATGGTGAAAGATAAAGACGGGCGGCGGGTGGACGGACTGCTCCCCAGTGACTTTGTCGTCCTGGAAAATGGAAAGCAGCAGAAGTTGAGCTATTTCAGTAGCGATCCGTTCCTGCTTTCGGTGGCGGTTGTGCTGGATGTAGGCATGGCTGATGTGGCGCTGCAGAAAGTAAACCAGACGTATTCAGCCCTGGTAGGAGCGTTCAGTCCGTACGACGAGTTTGCGCTGTACACCTACAGCAGCGCCGTGACCCGGGTGACGGATTTCACGGGTAGGCCCGAAAGACTTACCGCCGCATTGGATGCGATGAAACTGGTGCGGGGAGGCAGTTACGGGCCGCCGGTCCTGGGAGGCCCACTCTCGAATCAGGGGCCTATCATCAATGGCATCCCGGTTGGAACCCAAGGGCCACCTCCGGTCATGACTCCGCCCAAAGAATCGCATGTGCTGAACGATGCCATTCTGAAGGCGGCATTGGACCTGAGCAAGCGGGATCGCACCCGCCGCAAAATCATTTTCGTTATCAGCGATGGCCGCGAGCGAGGGAGCCAGGCAAGCTATAAGGACGTGCTGAAGCTACTCGAGACCCACGGAATTCAGGTTAAGGCTGTGGTGCTGGACCAGGGCGCGCTACCGGGTTACAAACAGGTAGAGAAACTGCATCATGTCTTCCGGCAGGGATATGCGGACATTCTGCCGAAGTACACGAATGCGACCGGGGGCGGGGACATCTTTACCGAACTGACCCGCAATTCCATTGAAGTGGCGTATGCGCAGATCACGTCGGAAGCCAGGAACCAGTACACCTTGGGATATAGCCCGAAGGCCGTGGCTGGCAGCTCGGCGTACCGCGGCATCGAGGTGCTGGTGAATAAGCGTGGGCTCAACATCTATACCAAAGTCGGCTATTATCCCGTACCCACCGCGCGCTGAAATCCCTGTAATCGTAATCCAGCCTGGTGCCGTCAAAAGCGCCTGGACAACGGTGGCTCGCCTTCCGAATTCCGTCTGCTGCAGTGCCCGTGAGATGTCAATGGACCGTAGGGGTCACCTGAGTAACCTGCGGCTCATACCCGCCGTATGATATAAAGACCGCGAGCCTGCAAAAGAGAGTGGTACGCGCGGGGACCCGGGAGGGTGTGCCCGCATTTCGAGGAAAGCCTTGAGTTTCATCAACTTCGCAGCCCGCGAGATCAACTGCAAAATCGTGTACTACGGCGCTGGATTGGGCGGTAAGACCACCAATCTGCAGGTAATTTATCAGAAGACTGCAGACCAGCAAAAGGGCAAGATGATCTCGCTGGCGACCGAGACTGAGCGAACCCTGTTCTTTGATTTTCTGCCGCTCGATCTGGGCTCCGTGCGCGGATTCAAGACCCGAATCCACCTCTATACCGTGCCGGGACAGGTCTTTTACGACGCCAGCCGGAAGCTGATCTTGCGGGGCGTGGATGGGATCGTGTTCGTCGCGGATTCGCAGGAACAGCGCATGGACGCCAACGTCGAGGCGTTGGAGAATCTCATGTCGAACCTGAAAGAACATGGGTACGACTTCAACAAGATTCCCTACGTATTGCAGTTAAACAAGCGCGATCTGCCGAACATCCTTCCCGTCGATATGCTCGCCACCGAACTCCGCAAGAAGAATGAAGCTATCGTCGAAGCTGTCGCCTTCCAAGGCGTCGGCGTCTTTGAAACCCTGAAAGAGATTGCGAAGCAGGTTCTGACCGAACTCAAAGCGGGCGGATAGAGTCAGCCCTAGATCTCCCGATTCCAACCTGTCTGCTTACACGCGTCATCTGCAATGATCGCAACAGCTGCCTCAACGAACCTTCTTGCCTAAGGCGGCAACGGCATGAGCGGGAGCGAGGCGAACCGCGAACTTGTCGTCGTGACCACAACTGATCACGGTGGTTTGATTGGGATATTCTCTAACCCAGATGACCCGTTCGGGGTTGACAAAAACTTCCATGCCGTCCACGTCTTCAAACATTACAAAATCCACGTTGCCTCCTTGAGGTATCTGATCTGGCTGGCTCTTGTGCGAAGCCGCGCTCCGGCCGCAATGAACGGTTAACCCGTTTTTCGCGGCTGCTCTTATGCGCCAGCAATAGCGCGCGTTCGGTGCGAAGCGCCTGTTCGGGTGGGACATCGAGGGGAGCACCGCTTTCGATCGCGTCACGCATGTTTGCATAGAAGCCGCGATAATCCCCGCGCTCGGTCTTGATCTTCCTGGTTGCGCCATTGGTCAAGCTGAGCGTTCCCCATTGCGATTCCGGGTCCTCGCCCCAGTGTTCGCCCCAATCGAGGCCGTCGGGGTAGTTCGGGCTGCGTAAGATTTCTTCCTGGGGATCCATCCCATATTTCACAAATGAGCCGGAGGTTCCGTGGACCAGAAGGTGATGGCTGGGCTTGAAAGCAATGATGCGGGCGTGCAACAGGACGCGGGTCCGGGGGTACTCCATGTAGACGTCAAAGGCATCGTCCACGGTGGAGTCTTTGCGCTGGCAAAAGGCCGTGGCCCAGATTGATTTTGGTTCGCCAAAGAGGACAAGCGCGCCATCGATGAGGTGAGGGCCGAGGTCCCAGAGAACGCCGGCGGCGGGAAAGTCTGGCTGCTCGCGCCAGGCATTCGGCTTCGCGCCGAGCCGGAAGCGGTCGAAGCGGGCTTCATATTCCATGACTGTGCCCAAGGCGCCGGATGCAACCAGCTTTCTTACGGTGATGAACGCACCGTCCCAACGGCGGTCCTGGTAAACGGAAAACAGCTTCTTGCGTCGTGCTGCGAGGCGCACGAGTTCTTCGGCTTCGTTCATGGTCGGCGTGAGCGGCTTATCGACTACTACGTGCCGGTCGGCTTCCAGAATCGCTTTGGCGTACGAATAATGGGAGTCATTGGGCGTGGCCACGACCACCAGGTTGATGGATTTGTCAGAAAGCAGTTCGTCGAGGCTACGCGCGATGCGGACGTCGGGATAGCGCTGGTTCGCGTTATCAGTATGGCGCTCGAGGACGCAGGCGAGTTCCATTCCTTTCACTCCGCGAATCATTGGGGCATGAAAAGCCTGTCCTGCAAGGCCGAATCCGATTAAGCCGACTCTTACCATTTTCTCCTCTATGTTTGCAGTTCAGCGGTCTTTGAGACGACGCACAAATTTTAGTCCAGACCAGATCTCTGTCACCGCGCAGACTTTCACATCCACGAGACCGGCTGCCAGTCCAATGTTGCGCACTCTATTCTCGTCCAGATCGGTAGGGACGCCGGAGCTCTTCTTGGGCCAACTAACCCATAGCATTCCAGCCGGGGCTAGTCGTCCCGCGAGCTCCGCGAATGTGGTCGAAAGCTCGCTGCTGGATTTCGTGAACATCATGCCGAAGTCTAAAGGCTTTTTGGCATCCTTAAAGTCTTCGCAATGAGCCAGAGAGGTCTTCAATTGTTTCCGGACTTCGTTAGGAGCTTCGATCAGAGAGAAACGGAAGCCGTCTTTGATGCCCAATTTCTTCGGGAGAGGAGTACCGGAATATCCCGCCATCAGTTTTCTCCACAAGGCACAAGCTCAAAGGACATTAAGGTACACGATGGCCTAGCTTTTTACCTGGTGAAAGTTGGTATGGTTGGTTTGCCGTGCTCTCTACTGCACCACAGGAGCGTAGTAGCCGCGACGCGCGCGGACCTTGAAGCTCTTGCGATCGTTGGCCACGATCTCAATGGTGCGGTAGTGGCCGTCAGCTTTGAAGTCGGCCGGCTTGTAGGAAACCGCGTATTGGCTGCGGAGTTCGTCCGCAATTTCGGCGAAGTCGTTGGACACGTCGCGAAGCTGAAAGGGGAAGAAGGCGCGTCCCCCCGTGGCGTCGGCGATGCGTTCGAGGACTTTGTCGCCGGGGCCCTTGGTGCCGCTGACGTTGGTGGAAATGGTGTAGACGATGGCTTCGGCGCGCTGCGCCATTTCGATAGCTTCTTCACGGGTGACGTGGCTCTGGTTGTCATCGCCATCGCTAAGCAGAATGATTGCGCGGCGAACCGGAGTGGACTTAGGAGCTTTGATCAACTTGTCGCGGCAGGCGAAGTACAGCGCATCATACAGCGCGGTGCCGCCGCCAGGACGCAGTTCGTGAACTCCGTGCGCTAACAGCTCGGTGTTATCGGTGAAGTCCTGAGTGACCTCGGGGGTCACATCGAATCCCACAACAAAGGCGCGGTCCTTACTGGGGTGAATCGTCTGATTCAGGAACTCGATGGCGGATTCCTGCTCGAATTTGAAGCGGTCGCGGACGGAATTGCTGGCGTCGATCAGCAAACCGACTTGCAGGGGAAGATTCGTCTCGGCGGAGAAACTGCGAATGTCGGCCGGAGGCTTGTTGTCGTCCACGATCGTAAAATCATTCTTCTTCAGATCGGTCACGCGATGGCCGCGCTTGTCGGTGACAATGAAGACAACATTGACTTCGTTCGTGGTGGTGCGCAGAGTGGTGAGCTGGTCGTCGCTGCCGGCCACCGAAGTTCCGTCTGTGGCCGTTGCATTGTCGACCGGAGGATTGGTGGCTTGCGCAGTTGGTTGCTGCTGACTCGCGGGAGCCGTCGCGGGAGAAGATTGTGCCGGCGCCTTCCAGGCCAGTACCGCCACCAGAACCCCGGCGCCGAGGGCCAGTTTGATCCCCAAGGTTGGCATCTGTCCCCCTATTATAGCGGTTCTCCGCATGATTAAGGGCGATGGTCCAGAGTGGCTAGAAAGGCCTCGAGCGTTTGCGGGAGAGGCGCCTTCAAACTCAACTGCTCACCGGTTCGGGGATGCGAGAGCGTCAGCTGCGCCGCATGCAGAAAATTGCGCGACAGGCTGATCGCTCCTGCCTTGCTCACGCGAATTTCACGTGGCGCGCCGTAAAGTGTGTCGCCCACCACAGGATGTCCCAGAGATGCCAGATGCACGCGGATCTGGTGGGTCCTTCCGGTGTCGATTCTCACCTCCAGCAGAGTGAACTTACCTTGGGGGGTCTCGTAACGGCGAAGCGCGTTGTAGTGCGAAACGGCTTCCCGGCCGCCAAAACCTCGGGTAGTCATGCGGGTGCGGCGGATACGGTCCCGGCTGATGCTGGCCGAGATGGTGCCGGAATCCTTTTTCAGCCATCCGTGAACCAATGCTACGTAAGTCTTTTTGACCTCACGGCGGGCGAACTGCGAGGCCAGCTTGCGATGTGCCTGATCGTTTTTTGCGACCACGATTAATCCGCTGGTCTCTTTGTCGAGACGATGAACGATGCCCGGTCGCATCTCTCCGCCGACGCTGGAAAGCTGCTGGAAATGGTGCAGGAGCGCGTTGACCAGGGTTCCACGATTGCGCTGATCTTCGGTCGCACCCGCGCCGGCATGCACCATCATGCCTGCAGGTTTGTTGATGATGGCGAGATCGTCGTCTTCATAGGCGATGTCCAGGGGAATATCCTCAGCAAACGCGCGCAAAGGCGGACGCCCGGCGGTGTCGAGTACGGTCACGTGTTCCCCGCCACGCAACTTGACCGACGGCTTTGTGGGAGCGCCGTCGAGCAAAATTTTTTTTTCGACGATAAGCTCCTGCACACGGGTTCGACTCACGCTGTCGAGAGAGGCGGCAAGGAATTGATCCAGCCGTTTGCCGGCATCCTCGGCGAGAACGGTCATCGTTGTGGAAGCGGGTTCCGTCATCGGCGCTGTCGACAGAAGGATACCGCGAATGGGAATTGGAGCCGCAGACAAAAGCCGGCTCCCTGGCGGAAGGCATTCTCGAACGAATCTCTTACGGAAGCCCACGAAGCCGCATCTAACCCACGCCAATGAACCAGACCAGAAATTTGTGTGCCGTTCTTTGCCTTTGTGCCGCCATCGGTCTTTGCCCACAGCCGGCCTTCGCGCAAGTTCACGGCTCCGATCTGCCCAACAGCCCGTCGGAATCCCAGTTGGAACGGCATCGCAATGATCCCGGAGCTCGGCGCGAGGTATCCTGGCGGTCTCTTCCCAAAGATTTTCTCCACGATCAGAAAGACATCTGGACTTTTCCCGTTCAGTTGGGCAAGGGACGGCACTGGGTACCTACACTAGCGATCAGCGGCGTGACAGCCGGGCTACTGGTGGCTGATCCGCATGCCATGCCGTATTTCGAGAGCCACGAGCGAAATCTGGACGACATCAACGACGTCTTTGATCCCTTGATCACGAGCGCCGAGGTCATCGCACTGCCGCTGTCGCTGATGGCGGCCGGGTATGCGCGGCACGATACCTACCAAGTCAGTACAGCTCTGCTGGCTGGCGAGGCGTATGCAGATGCGGCAGTAGTGGATCTTGCGGTGAAAGCAGTCACGCGCAGAAAACGGCCGAGCGACGTCGCGCCAGGAGGCTCGTACCACGATACGTTTTTCGCCGGAGGCAAATCGCCTTTCAAGGGTAGCTCGTTCCCTTCAGGCCACGCGGCGGGAGTTTTCTCTGTCGCGACAGTGGTAGCCAGCCGATATCGGCACCACAAGTGGGTGCCTTGGATTACGTATGGGTTCGCCACGGCGATCAGCTTGTCCCGTGTGACCACGAGAGCCCATTTTCCTTCGGATGTATTTTTGGGAGCCGCTCTGGGCTACACGATCACGAGGTATGAAGTATTGAGGCCGCGATCAGGCGATACTCAGCCGTAGCGTCATCGGGCGGCGCCGACTGGCTGGGGCGTCATGTGCTTTGCGCCGGGACGCAGCCACCAGATGAAGCCCCCGGCCAGCACCATGCCAATCGCGATCAACTGCGTGCCAGACATCACGCCCCCAAACACCGTTCCCCGGCCGGGGTCGTCGCGGATGAATTCCAGGAAGAATCTCGCCACCCCGTAGATGAAGAGAAAAGCGCCGATCACCTGGCCGTC